>CAZYUZ010000109.1:0-7055 GCA_964650775.1 uncultured Lachnoclostridium sp.
CCGTGACGTGCTGTCTTGCCTACGTTTTCGATATCGCCTGTACGGATACATTTCTGACAGGTTGTTACTCTTTTTCTAGGTGGAATTTCTGCACCTGTAAAGTATGGTTTCAATGGTGCCATACCTGAGTTGATCAATAATAAGCTTTTATCATTCACAGGAACAAGGGAAAAGCTTTTCATTGCTAAATGATCCTTACTTTCAAAAAATTCCAGGAACATTTTTCTTAATTCGTTTACGCCGTACTGTTTCACTTTTGTCTCCTCCACTTTTTACGCTTATTTGTCAGCTTTTGCGTCTTTGCTGTCGCGTAATTTTTTTCCAGCCAGAATGCCGCATACGCCAACTGCCACCAGAATTACCATTTTGAATAAAGTTGTCATTAATGTACTTAAGAACATATTTTACCTCTCTTTCTCAAAAACCTCATCGCGAATGAGGCAATCGCCGTCCGCCGCACTTGTAGCAAGCTGGTCACAGCGTTCATTCTGGGCATGTCCATCATGGCCTTTTACCCAAATATAGGTTACTTTATGAGGTTCCATGGCTTTCAAAAGACGCTGCCACAGTTCCTTGTTTTTGACCGGTTTCTTAGCACTGTTCTTCCAGTCATTGCGAAGCCAGCTGCCAATCCAGTTCTGATTAAATGCATCAACCACATATTTGGAATCAGAATACAATTCCACTTCACATGGTTTGATCAGTGCCTCCAACCCTACGATTGCTGCCATCAGCTCCATACGGTTGTTGGTCGTTTTTACGTAACCCTGACTGAATTCACGGATATGTTCGGTTCCATTTGCATCCGTATAGGATAAAATCGTGCCGTAACCGCCTGGTCCATCAGGATTTCCTCTTGCTGCACCGTCAGTGTAAATTTTAACTAACATATTACCTCCTGTATATCGGTGCTCCCACCATTTTACTATTCTATCCGAAACGAAACGATTTTACAAGTACTATAAATCAGAAAAACGGCACTCCCGTAGGTAAGTGCCGTTAATTTTCCGTTTTTTAGTTCTTTTACAAGAAAATGTATTTGCAGATAAAGAGAATTGAAAGCACATACATTAATGGGCTTAATTTCTTTTCTTTTGCTTTTCCTGTTACAAGGCAAAGTACTGTGTAAGAGATTACACCGATTACAATACCTTCTGAAATACTGTACATGATTGGCATGAACAGGATTGTAAGATATGCAGGAATTGCTTCAACGTAATCACTAAAGTCAATTTTCACCACATTGCACATCATATAGAAACCTACAATGATGAGTGCCGGAGCTGTTGCAAATGCTGGGATAGATAAGAACAGTGGGCTAAATACAATCGATAACAGGAATAAAAGACCTGTTACTACTGCGGTAAGACCTGTTCTTCCTCCTGCTGCTACACCGGAAGCACTTTCTACGAATGTAGTTACAGTAGATGTTCCAAGTACTGCACCTGATGTTGTAGCTACAGCATCTGCCATCAACGCACCTTTGATTCTTGGAAGTTTTCCTTCTTCGTCAAGCATATCTGCTTTGGAAGCAACACCGATCAGTGTTCCTAAAGTATCAAAAATATCTACAAATAAGAATGCAAACATAACTACGATAAAGTTTGCGATACCAATTTCAGACATATCTGCTTTAAATACTGCACCAAATGTTTCTCCTAATGACGCAAAATCCCAACCTGCTGAGAAGTTTGGATATAAAGAATACCAGCCAGCTTCAGGGTTCGGCACATAAATGCCCACCGCCTGGCAAAGCATGCCAAGTGCCCATGTAACGATGATACCAATAAAAATATCTCCTTTTACTTTCTTGATCACAAGATAAGCAGTCACAATTACACCAATAATCGCAAGTAATGCTGTGATTCCTTCTGTGTGGAAATTTGCTCTAAATGCCTGGTAAGTTACAAGTGTCGCATCACTGTTTACTACAATTTTTGCATTCTGAAGACCGATAAATGCAATGAAAAGACCGATACCAGCGGAAACCGATGTTTTTAAGGTCAGTGGAATTGCATTAAAGATTGCTTCACGAACATTTGTTAAAGAAAGAATGATAAAAATAATACCTTCTGCAAATACAGCGAGCAATGCAGTCTGCCATGAAACGCCCATACCGATAACTACGGTATATGTAAAATAAGCATTCAGCCCCATACCCGGTGCCAGTGCGAACGGATAATTTGACATAAATGCCATGCAGAGACATCCGATGAAGGATGCAATTGCTGTTGCAAGAAGTACTGCATTTGCATTCATTCCTGCATCGCCGAGAATGGATGGGTTAACCGCAAGAATATATGCCATTGTCATAAATGTTGTAACGCCGGCTAAAACTTCGGTTTTTACATCTGTCTTATTCTCTTTCAGTTTGAATAATTTTTCTAACATTTGTTAGACCTCCTCATAATTGTAAATCCTACTCATTGAACACATTCGTTCAACAAGAAACTACATTTTAAACAAAAGACAAAGGTATCATAACAGATTATTCAAAAAATTTCTATTAGTGGTTTTTTATGATTTTTTATAATCCCAGCTTATAGATAGGGCAATTTACCCAAAAAATGTCAAATTATAATGCAAACCATACCACCATTGGAATCATTTACAATTTTCTGCATGGTCTCCTGCAGCTTCACCTGGCTTTCTTCTCCAATCTGATAAACTTTTGATTTAATTCCATCCTCAACCAGCTCTTCAATCGATTTTCCAAAAATATTGGTGCCCCAGATATTTCCATCTTCTCCGCTGTTTGCTCCTATGTATTTGATCAGATCTGTTGCCTGACTTTCATTTCCCACCAGTGGAGAAATTTCCGTTTCGATATTGGCGCGGATCAGGTGAATGGAAGGTGCCGTTGCTTTGATTTTGACACCGTACTTGCTGCCCTGCTTTACAATGACAGGCTCTTCCAACGTAATTTCTTCTTTGATTGGCATAACAACACCGTATCCTTTTTGCCTTACGGCATCGATGGCATACTGCACTTTGGCATACTCTTTTTTCATCGTGGACAGTTCCTTTAAGATTGCCATCAGCTCGTACTCCCCCGCAATGTCTTCTCCTGTCATTTTTGTTAAAATCTCATAATAATATTGTTCATCAATATCCATGATGATACTTACTTTTCCATTAGAAAGATTCAAATGATCAATTTTCAATCTGCTGACATAGGGCGAATCCATCTGTATATTTTCCGGCACGATATCCTGTACACGCCCAATGCGTGACATCAGTTTTTTCATCTGTTCTAAGAGTTCTTTTTTTATTTCCGAATCATTAGAAAGCATTTCCACCCATTTCGGCATATAAAATTCCACATCCGTAATTGGAAATTCCTTTAAAATGTTTTCAAAAATTTTTGTAATATCTTCCTTTCGAAGCTGCTCACAGTTTAACGGTAATACAGGTACCTGATGCTGTTTCTCCAATTCTTTCGCAAGAATTACCGCTTTTTCTCCATAAGGACTGCTGCTGTTTAAAATTACAATGAACGGTTTTCCAAGCTTTTTCATTTCTGCAACCGTACGAGTTTCTGCATCTATGTAACTGTCTCTTGGAAGGTCTGAAAAAGAGCCGTCACAAGTGACTACGATTCCAATCGTAGAATGATCCTGCATCACTTTTCTCGTGCCGATTTCTGCCGCTTTCACAAAAGGTATCTTTTCTTCAGACCATGGAGTTTTTACCAAACGAGGCTGGTCATCTTCCATATGTCCTGCAGCTCCCTTTACCATATACCCCACACAGTCGATCAGTCGTACCTTTAGCTGGATATCCTCTGACAAATTCAGTTCAAATGCTTCTTTTGGTAAAAACTTCGGTTCTGTTGTTGTAATCGTTCTTCCAGAACCGCTTTGCGGCAGTTCATCTAAAATCCTTGTTTTTTCCGGGCTCTCCGGCAGATTGGGAAGTACCAGAAGATCCATCATGCGTTTAATCAATGTTGATTTTCCAGTTCTTACCGGTCCAATCACACCAATATAGATTTCTCCTCCGGTGCGCATCTGGATGTCCTTGTATAAATCAAACTCTTTATTTGTGACATTGTCCATAAAAAAACCTCCAACTCGTAGATTATTGTTTTTATAATCTATGAATCAGAGGTTTTAATTATTCATAATATATCTTCAAAAAACGATTATTTGATTACAAGTTCTTCCCAACGCTGGTCAGCTACGAATGCAACGTATGTTTTACCTGTGTTAATTGTGATTTCATTACCATAACCATCATAGTAACGAGTTGGATCTGTATCACCTTTTTTGGTCCATGTTACGTTGATTTTCTTACCATTTGTAATGTAGATTGCCTGCTGGTCTTCACCGATACAGTTAAAGATTAAATATCCATTTTCATCTAACTGATTGTAGCTTACTCTCTGGATGATAACGTTCTTGAATGCTAACTGTGCATTGTCGTACTGTGCATCCAGATGTGGTCCGCCATGTTCTGAGTAGTAATATAATCCATCTTCTGCATTATATTCTAATTCAGACTGGTTGTTAGGGAATGGTAAATCAATAAATGTAGCATCTTCTGCATAATCTGCATAAGATTTTTCTAAGAGTACCGGGTTTGCTTCATCAGCGAACTGATAATGAGCACCTTCATAGTATTCTGTATATGTTGTCTGAATACCAAGTCTGTCAGCATATTTCTGAACTTCTCCTGTTAAAATGTATTCTGTAAATTCACGTGGTTTGCCATTATCTACACGTCCGAAGTAACCGGAGATGTTATCTGATGCAGGTAATGCAAGATAATCGTTGATGTAGAAAGGACCGCCATCATGACAGATAATTGCGTTCCATTCGTTTGCAAGAAGAATGTTTGTAGGACGTAAAGAACGTACGCTACCGAACTGTTCGATTGCATCCCAGTCTTTTACAAGACACATGAAACGTGTAATTTCTTTGTTTGCTGTACTGTTCATTAATTCATATACAACATCGGCTTTTGTTAAGCCAAAGTGTGGAAGGGCACGTTTGTCATTATCAACCATAACAGCGATTGGTCTCTGATCTTTTAATTCTTCAGAAATAATTTCGTTTGTTAATTCACTGCGATAGTATCCTTCTGGAACAACAACTTCTTCTACTACTGTTTCTTCTTCTACTACTTCTTCTGCAGCTTCTTCGATTTCAACAGTAACTTCTTCGACTGGTTCATCTTTACCGCCACAAGCTGTTAATGTTGCAACCATTGCAACAGAAGCAAGAAGCATTAATAATCTCTTTTTCATCAGTTTCTTCCTTCTTTAATATTTTTTAACATTTGGTCACGTGGATGTATTCTATCACATGATAGTGTTCAGCCACATCACACGCTTTTTATATTATAACAAAAAAGAGTATTTTTCAATATAAAAATCTTTTCTAATGTATTACCTTTAAAATTTATTGTATCTCTTCTTCATTATCAATTCTTGTATATGTCACAAAACTTACTTCAGACGCAATTCCATTATCGTCTTTTACAACTGCGCTGACAGTTGTCGTTCCTGCCGGCATCAAAAATTCTCCCGTGTAGATTTCAGAAGACTCTGTTGGAAAGCTTCCATCCAGTGTATAGTAGCCGACACAATCATCAGGCACAAGAATTCGTACATAATGTTCCCCAATATATTCTCCGGACTCTGGAATGATGGTCGGTCTGTCAGGCGCGCCAAACTCAATTTCATACACCTCTGAAACAATGTCACTGCTATTGCCGTTTTGATCAAGCACAAATGCACGAACGACTGTTGTTCCTTCTGTAAGCGCAATTGGATCTTTATATTTATAGGAAGTTTCATCCGGTGTGGACCCATCCAGCGTATAAAAAATATCGCCCTCTGTTTCTATTTTTATTTCTACAGAAATATAGAAAGAATATTGCCCTGACGGCCAGTTGAATTCTGGTTTTGGGATAAATCTGTTTTCCTTTGTCTCCTCCGGAAGCTTGGTCTGCTGAAGTGCTGTAGGTTCCTGATTTTTCAGGACAGAACCGTAGGAAATTGCAAAAGCCGCAATCCCCAGTAAAACAACCGCAATGATAAGCACAATCTTCCAGTTTACTTTTTTCAGAACTTTGATACTCTCTTCCGTCTTTTCTCCCAACTGTTTCACCGTTGGTTTATTTGGAAGCTTTGCCTGAGCACTTGCAATTCTGATTTGAAGATCATCAAATTCCGGTTCATAATCCGGTACCATCTGCACCGCTTCTCCGCAGTTGTGGCAAAACAGGCATCCTTCTTTGATTTCCGTTCCGCATTTTTTACATTGCATAGTAATTATTTATTCCTTTATAAATATTCATCGATATACTGTTCAAACTGTTCCGGTGACATCAGGATCTCTCTTGGTTTTGTCCCCTGTTCTTCTCCTACTACACCGGCCTCCGCCAGCTGATCCATAATTCTGGCAGCTCTGTTAAATCCAATTTTGAACCATCTCTGAAGCATTCCAATGGATGCTTTCTCCTTTTCAATGATAAATTTACCCGCTTCTACAAACAGCGGATCGTTTCCATTTCCAGATTCTTCTGCTCCGGCTTTTCCACTGGACATACCGGTTGTCTGCTGCTTTTTCAGATGTTCTTCAATCTCTGTATTTACAGCCGCTGCTTCATTATGTGATTTTAAAAATTCTACGACTGCGTTTACTTCATCATCAGACACAAAAGCACCCTGAATACGCACCGGTTTCGGATATCCATATGGATAGAAAAGCATATCTCCTTTTCCGAGCAGCTTTTCAGCACCATTCATATCCAGAATTGTACGTGAGTCAACGCCTGAAGATACCGCAAACGCAAGTCTGGATGGCATATTTGCTTTAATAAGACCTGTAATAACATTTACCGATGGTCTCTGTGTTGCAATGATCAGATGAATTCCCGCCGCTCTGGCAAGCTGGGCAAGACGACAGATCGCATCCTCCACATCCCCTGGCGCCACCATCATTAAGTCAGCCAATTCATCTACGATAATGACAATCTGTGGCAGTTTCTGCGGTTTATCTTCATCTTCCAGCATTTCAATGCTTTTTACTTTTTCATTGTATCCCTGC
>CAZYUZ010000110.1:0-7030 GCA_964650775.1 uncultured Lachnoclostridium sp.
AAAGACAATCTTTTCGTCATTGCTTGTAACAAGTGCTTCAAAGAATTTGAGAACATTGACGAACCGGATTGTGCTGAATTTGAAAAAATCGCCGGTGAATGCGGAAAAACAATCACTGGTACCGCAAAGGTCGATTTTTTGTGCAATAAAACTCAGACTTCAAAGAAATTACAGGACATGATTCCGGAAGGAACTGAAAATGTAGTTGTGATTTCCTGTGGTTTAGGTGTTCAGACAGTGGCTGATCTTGAAAAAGGCGAAATGCCTGTATACGCAGCTGCAAATACACTCAATTACACTGGCTATCATGGCATGGCTCTTACAAAGAAATCCTGCGATGCATGTGCTCAGTGCTATTTGAACTTAACCGGTGGTATCTGTCCAATCGTTGACTGCTCTAAGAGTCTGATCAATGGTCAGTGTGGCGGTGCAAAGAACGGAAAATGTGAAGTGGACAGTAACAAAGACTGTGCATGGGAAAAGATTAATAAAAAACTCGAAAAACAGGGCAGACTTTCAGAATTTTTAGATCAGCCTGTTCAGTTACGTGATTACTCAAAAGTAAACTTCAAAGTAATCAATGATTATGTGAAATCTATCCGTGAAAACAGATTTGAAGGCTATTATGGTGGTATCCATCCATCAGAACATAAGGAATTTTCAGAACATGTGGATCTGGTAAGATTCCCTGATCCTGAAACAGTGATTATTCCATTATCTATGCATGCGGGCGCACCTGCGAATGCAATCGTTGCAGTAGGTGATGAGGTGAAAGTAGGACAGAAGATTGGTGAAGCGGGCGGCTTTATCAGCAGTCCTGTACATTCCAGTGTCAGCGGTACAGTAACCGCAATCGAAGAACATAAACATGCAACAAGAGGCAATTGCATGTCTGTTGTTATCAAATCGGACGGAAAAAATACTCTGCACGAATCAGTAAAACCTAATAAAGACCTTGACAGCCTGACACCGGATGAAATCATTGATATCGTTCGTGAAGCTGGTATCGTAGGTATGGGTGGTGCCGGATTCCCGACATTTGTAAAATTAAAACCTGCAAAACCAGTTGATACCATCCTGTTAAATGGCTGTGAATGTGAACCGTATCTTACAGCAGACCACAAGCTGCTGCTGGCATACGCAGATGATATTATTTTCGGTCTGAAAGCAATGATCAAGACAGTTGGCGCTGAAAAAGGTATCATCGTAATTGAAGATAACAAAGAAGATGCCATTGAATTAATGCAGGCAAAAGTAGCTGATATCGACAACATTGAAGTTGTTGTAGCGAAGACAAAATACCCACAGGGTGCTGAAAAAATGCTCATCAAACGTGTCATGAAAAGACAGGTGCCAAGCGGCGGACTTCCAGCAGACGTGGGATGTGTTGTAGCAAATGTCAGCACAACAAAAGCTGTTTCTGATGCAATTCAGAAGGGAATGCCACTCATTGAACGTGTTGTTTCAGTAACCGGCGAAAAAGTGAAGAATCCAGGTAACTTCATTGTGAAGATTGGTACAAACACCAAAGAACTCATTGACTACTGTGGCGGCGTAACTGACGATGATGTCATGTTCAAAGCTGGTGGTCCGATGATGGGATTTGTGCTTTCAGATATCAATGTACCTATTATGAAAGGTTCTAACGGTATCATCGCAATCACACCTGACGTAAGCACACAGGTAGAATGTATCAAGTGCGGACGCTGCGTGGATGTCTGTCCAATGGAACTGACACCACTTCATTTTGCAAAACTTGCAGATGCAGAAGACTGGTTAGGTATGAAGGCAATCAACGTAATGGATTGTATGGAATGCAGATGCTGCGAATCAATCTGTTCTTCCAAGATTCCATTAGTAAGTAAGATTAAAGCTGGTAAAGCTGCGATAAGGGGGATGAAGTAATATGTTAATTACTGAAATGAAAGCAAAAGAAACAATTACATCCCTGATCAGCGGAAAAGTTTTTATCATTAATTGTCATGGATGTAAAGAAGTTCGTTTCCCTGAAAAAGAAGCAGAAGAGTTCCAGAAAGAACTGGCTGCTTCAGGGTGCGTGACAGGAATCATTACAACAGATTACATATGTAATCCTGAAAATATGAAGCTTCGCCTTGAAAAACACATGAGTGAAATCGAAGCAGCAGATATGGTGCTTGTGTTCTCCTGTGGTGTTGGCGTACAGACGATTGCTGAATATTTAGAAGATAAAAAAGTGTGTGCAGCATGCGACACATATCCATTACCAGGATTTCAGGGTGTAACACCACTTGAATACGATTGTAAACAGTGTGGTGAATGTTACCTGAATATCACTGGAGGAATCTGCCCGATCACTGCCTGCTCCAAGAGCCTTGTAAATGGACAGTGCGGCGGATCAAAAAACGGTAAATGTGAAGTGGACAGCGAAATGGAATGTGGCTGGGAACGCATTTACAGACGTCTTGCTCAGCTGGGACGCCTTGATGTGTTAAAATGCCCTGTTCAGTTACGTAATTATGCAACTGATGATGAAGTGTCCAAATCGTAAGAAATATTAAAGGAGCAATCGATAATGAGAATTACAGAATTATTTGATCGTGGTGAATTTGTAGTTACTGCAGAAGTAGGGCCGCCAAAAGGGATTCACGTAGAACATTTGGTGGAAGAAGCAAAAGAATATTTAAGCGGTATCACAGCAGTGAACGTAACAGATAATCAGTCTTCTGTTATGCGTCTGGGTTCTCTGGCAACATGTAAAGCACTCAAAGATGCAGGGCTTACACCAATTTTCCAGTTAACATGCCGTGACAGAAACCGTATTGCATTACAGTCTGACCTTTTAAGCGCTGCAATGTTAGGAATTGACAACGTATTATGCTTAACAGGTGACCATACAAAAATGGGTGACCACCCACAGGCAAAACCAGTATTTGACCTTGATTCCGTATCTTTATTACATACAATCGGTCAGTTGGAAAAAGGTTATGACCTTGGCGGAAATGAATTAGTTGGTGAACCACCAAAATTTGCAAAAGGTGCAGTAGTATCTCCTTGCAGCGATTCTGTAGATGCACAGTTAGCAAAAATGGAACGTAAAGTGATGGCAGGTGCAGAATATTTCCAGACACAGGCCGTTTATGAACCGGAAAAATTTGCTGAATTTATGGAAAAAGCAAAACAGTTTGGAAAACCTGTTCAGTTAGGTATTGTTATTCCTAAGAATGTTGGTATGTGCCGTTACATGAATGCAAATGTAGCCGGTATTCATGTACCTGAATACATGATTGATGAATTAAAAGCTGATAAAGAAAAAACAAAAGCTGGTATTACAGGTGTTGAAATCGCAGCTCGTATTATCAGAGAATGTAAACCATATTGTCAGGGTGTTCACATCATGGCTCTTGGCTGGGAAGCAAAAGTTCCAGAAATTCTGAAATTAGCAGAAATTTAAGATTTTTATTGAAGGACTGTCTTGAAATGAGACAGTCCTTTTTTTGTCACCTGATAAAATGCTGTATCCGTAATAGCACAATATTAGTAAAAATCTATCGATATTATAGAAAAATTTATTGCGAAATATCCCCTCATGGGGTATAATGAGAAAAATGTGAAAATATTAACAAAAGAATCGCAGTACTAGACTTACTAGGCTGTATTTCTGTATGTTAAAATTGATTTTCCATTCATTTATAAGGAGGTAGAAGAATGCACGGAACACATGACGAACATTGTACTTGCGGATGTGGCGGACATGATCACGGACATGACCATCATCATCACCATGATCACGACTGTGGATGCGGACACGATCACGGACATGACCATCATCACCATGAAGGATGTGGCTGCGGATGTGGCGGACATGAACAGCCGGATGAAAATGTAGCAATCCTGACATATATGCTGGATCACAACAAACATCATGCGTTAGAGCTGAAAGAAATCGCTGCACATTTAAGAGAAGTTGGCAAAGATGAAGCTGCTGCACAGATTGAAAAAGGTGTGGAAGATTTTGAAAAAGGGAACATGAGACTTAGCATTGCGCTGTCTCTTGTAAAATAAATAGTTTAAATATACGGAGGTGATATCCATGTGCTTGGCGACCGTATATGGAAAAAAAGATGATACAGAAAGTATTATCTTGAAAAATGCTACACGCATTGACGTGGAAGGCAAAAAGATTGTCATTCGTGACATTATCGGCATGGAATCTGTTGTTGAAGGAGAAATCCTCATGGTAGACCTTGCCAATGCAGTGGTTAAGATTGCAGTCGCTGCAGACTAATGTGTGAATCCGGAGTAGTTGCAAAGCTTCGGATGACACTTATAAAATTCTCAGAACTCACATAGGAAAATGAGTATGCAATCGAGGAATATTGATATTAAGGAGGGTGCCAAATGGCGCATGTTATTGCAATCGCAGGTAAAGGCGGTGTAGGGAAAACAACATTATGCGGTATGTTGATTCAGTACCTCGCAGATCGCAAAAAAGGACCGGTTCTGGCGGTAGATGCAGATGCCAATTCCAATCTGAATGAAGTGTTGGGTGTGGAAGTGGATATGACTTTAGGAGATATCCGAGAGGAAATTGCCAGAGCGGAAATGAGTACGACATCCCCAATACCAAGCGGTATGACAAAAGCAGATTATGCAGAGTTTAAATTTACTTCAGCGATCGTTGAAGAAGATGACTACGACCTTCTCGTAATGGGACGTACACAGGGGAAAGGTTGTTACTGCTATGTAAACGGTCTTCTCCAGGCACAGTTGACAAAAGTCCAGAAATCCTATCCATATATCGTCGTTGATAACGAGGCTGGTATGGAACATATCAGCAGGGGAGTCCTTCCGAGTATGGAAACAGCGATTTTGGTGAGTGACTGTTCAAGAAGAGGTATTCAGGCAGTAGGCAGAATTGCAAAGCTGATCGAAGAGTGTGAACTGCATCCTAAAACAGTGGGACTCATCGTAAACCGTGCACCAAAAGGCGAATTAAATGACGGCATCAGAGAGGAAATCCAGATTCAGGGATTAAACTTACTTGGTGTCGTACCACAGGATGATGGCGTCTATGAATGTGACTGTGCTGGAAAACCAACCAGTCAGCTTCCGGTCGATTCACCAGTGAAAAAAGCCTTATATCAGATTTTGGATAAACTGAATCTCTAAACCTATGGAAAAAGCCCTTGGAGAGGTAGGGTATGACCTCTCAAATGCTCAATATTATTATAAGGAGGTTAATATGAGCGAATTTAGAATGACTACAGTAGAAGAAATGGAATCGGCTACTGCCAGATTGCTGGAAACAGCTGAAAAAGTTGGTGCAGACACATGGCAGCTTCGTGTAAAACAGCAGACACCACATTGTAAATTTGGTGAACAGGGTATCTGTTGTCGTCTCTGCTCTATGGGACCATGTCGTGTTACTGCAAAAGCTCCTCGCGGAATCTGTGGATGTGATGCAGCTGGTATCGTAGCAAGAAACTACCTTACATTTACAGCAGGTGGTTCTGCAACTCACTCTGACCACGGACGTGAAATCTGTCACACATTACATGAAACAGCTCCAGACGGAAACTACAAGGTAAAAGATCCTGCAAAATTACTCCGTATTGCTAAAGAATGGGGCGTTGAAACAGAAGGTAAAGATACTTACGAATTAGCTCATGAAATGGCTGAATTAGCTCTTCTTGAATATGGTAAACCATTTGGAACACAGAGATTCTTAAAGAGAGCTCCACAGCATACACAGGAAATCTGGGCTCGTGAAGAAATCGAACCACGTGCAATCGACCGTGAAGTTTCACAGTCTATGCATATGACACATATGGGATGTTCATCTGATCCTAATGCACTCATCCGTCAGGCTCTTCGTGCAGGCCTTTCCGATGGTTGGGGCGGATCTATGATGGGTACAGAGTTCTCAGACGTTATGTTCGGAACTCCACATGAAATTGATACAGAAGCAAACCTTGGTGTTATGGAAGTTGAAAACGTAAACATCGTTGTTCACGGACATGACCCATCCCTTTCCGAAATGATCTGTGAAGTTGCAGACTCTAAGGAAATGATCGACAGAGCAAAAGCTGTTGGTGCAAAAGGCATCACAATTTCTGGTGTTTGCTGTACATCCAACGAAGTAACAATGCGTCGTGGTATTCCAATGGCAGGTAACTTCTTACAGCAGGAAAACGTAGTGCTTACAGGTGCTTGTGAAGCAATCATCGTAGACGTACAGTGTATCTTCCCAGCATTAGGACCTTTAAGCAAATGTTTCCATACAAAATTTATCACAACATCTCCAATCGCTCAGATTCCAGGTTCTGAATTTATCAGATTCAGTCCAAAGACAGCTGGAGAAGATGCGAAGAGAATCGTTGAAATGGCGATCGATAACTTCAAGAATCGTAAACCAGAATTAGTACATATCCCAGATCAGAAACAGAAAGCTACAGTTGGTTATTCCTTCGAAGAAATCATCAAGAAACTTGATGGTGTAACAAACTCTTTCGTAGATAAAACAGGTACAACTTTACCATTAGTTGACTGTGTGAAATCTGGTGTTCTTCGTGGTGCAGTAGCTATGGTTGGATGTAACAACCCTAAAGTTCGTCCAGACGTTGCTCATATCGGACTTATGAAGAAATTCCTTGAAAACGATATTATCGTTATTACAACAGGATGTTCAGCACAGGCAGCAGCAAAAGCTGGTCTTATGGACAAACGTGCAAAAGATCTTTGCGGCGCTGGTCTGAAACGTGTTTGTGAATTAGCAGATATCCCACCAGTACTTCATATGGGATCTTGTGTAGATATTTCCCGTATGATGATTCTTGCATCTGAAATCGCGAAAGATTCAGGATGGAAGATTTCTGAAATCCCAGTTCTTGGATGTGCTCCGGAATGGATGTCAGAAAAAGCTGTTTCTATCGGTAACTACGTAGTAGCTACAGGTATTGATACATACCTTGGTGTTGAACCATACGCTACAGGCTCCGAAGAAGTAGATAAATTATTAAAAGGCGGCCTTCGTGATTGGGTTGAAGCT
>CAZYUZ010000111.1:0-1499 GCA_964650775.1 uncultured Lachnoclostridium sp.
TAGATGTTACAAATGTGGAATTTGATCAGATTTGTGATGGAATTGCCAGAGTAGGCGAAGAAGTCGGTGTGATCATTCACTGCCAGAGAGAAGATATTTTCAATAAAATGCATAGAATCTAAGGTGGACATATGATTAATATTTTTGAAGTAAATGAAACCAATAAGATGATCGAGCAGGAAAATCTGGATGTTCGTACCATTACTATGGGTATCAGCCTTTTAGACTGCATCGATTCTGATATTGAAAAAGTAAATGCAAATATTTATAACAAGATTAAAAAATATGCTGCAAATCTCGTAGAAACCGGGGAACAGATTTCCAGAGAGTTTGGGATTCCTGTTGTAAATAAACGAATTTCTGTAACCCCAATTGCATTGGTTGGCGGTGCAGCATGTAAAACAGTTGAGGATTACGTTTCAATCGCACAGACATTAGACAAAGTTGCGACAGAAGTTGGTGTGAACTTTATCGGTGGTTTTTCAGCACTGGTAAGCAAAGGGATGACTCCAAGTGAAGAACTTCTGATTCGCTCCATTCCAAAAGCACTGGCATGCACAGGACGTGTATGCAGTTCCGTAAATGTTGGTTCTACAAAGACTGGTATCAATATGGATGCGGTTCGCCTCATTGGTGAAGTGATCAAAGAAACGGCAGAACTGACAAAGGAAGATGATTCTTTAGGTTGTGCAAAATTTGTTGTATTTTGTAATGCACCGGATGACAACCCATTTATGGCGGGCGCTTTCCATGGTGTAACAGAAGCAGATGCCATCATCAATGTTGGTGTCAGCGGACCGGGTGTTGTGCGTACAGCGCTTTCCAAAGTACGTGGCGAAAGCTTTGAAGTACTTTGTGAAACAATTAAGAAAACAGCATTTAAGGTTACTCGTGTTGGACAGTTGGTTGCGCAGGAAGCTTCCAAACGACTTGGTGTACCATTTGGTATCGTAGACTTGTCTTTAGCTCCAACACCAGCGATTGGTGATAGTGTGGCAGACGTTCTTTGTGAAATCGGTTTGGAATACGTTGGTGCTCCAGGTACAACCGCAGCATTGGCATTATTAAATGACCAGGTAAAGAAGGGTGGCGTTATGGCTTCTTCTTATGTCGGCGGTCTTAGCGGTGCATTTATTCCTGTCAGCGAAGACCAGGGGATGATCGATGCAGTTCAGGCAGGTGCCTTGACCATTGAAAAACTGGAAGCGATGACTTGTGTATGCTCCGTTGGTCTTGATATGATTGCGATTCCTGGAGATACAAAGGCGACTACGATTTCCGGTATCATTGCAGATGAAATGGCGATTGGTATGATCAACCAGAAAACAACCGCAGTTCGTGTGATTCCGGTTGTAGGCAAAGGTGTAGGTGAAATCGTAGAGTTTGGCGGCCTTTTGGGTTATGCGCCGATTATGCCGGTGAACCAGTTCTCATGCGATGCATTTGTAAACCGCAAGGGAAGAATTCCGGCACCAATTCATAGCTTCAAAAACTAAGCG
>CAZYUZ010000111.1:1599-6983 GCA_964650775.1 uncultured Lachnoclostridium sp.
AGCGGGCATAAAAAATGCTGGACGTTTATACGACCAGCATTTTTCTTTGATATTCATTCTGATATGGTGTATGATATTTCTGACTTGCACACATCTGATAAATCTGATCCGCCCGGATGTCAATTTCGCACAATACCGGTGCGGCAGAAGGGTTTGTGATCAATGGAATCTCCGGTATATCAGAAAATTCTTTTAATAGCCCAGCAGCCTCTTTTCTAAATCCCAGTACACGGATATAATCCACACAGCCACGCTTGGTAACCGCTTGTACATCCGTAGTTTTGATGTCCAGTAAAATATGCAGTAAAGCACGGTTGATCGCAGTTCTTGTGATATTTTTTGTTTTTAATAGCTCTGCAAAAGAAGAGAAGCTTTCAAATTCATTCAAATGTTTATAGATTCGATTGGATAATTCCCTAGTAACTCCAAAATATTCTGTTAAGTGAGCACGATTTTCTGTAATCAGCTTGTACCGAAGAAGCATGGAAAAATCATCTTCGTTAAGCGGTGCCTGTCCAAATTGTCCACGCAACAATCCGTAAGCAGCAGGTGCTAACTGAGCTGCTAATATCTGACGATTATTTTCTGAATCTGTGCCTAAAATTTTTCGTATGCCTGTAGCCGAAGCAAACCCTGTATCTGTAGATTCTGAGTGATAATCCTGTCCCTGACGTTTGACAGTATGAGGAATAATTTTACTTTTTGTTTTAAGCAATGCTTTACAGTATTCTATGCCCAGAATATTATTCGGTTCCTCTAAAATATCTGCCAGCTCCGGGTGTGAAACTTTGACTGCATGTGCTCTTGCAGCAGGATAGGAGAGCCCTTCTTTCAAAGCTTCTTTTAAAGGAAGTTTCATTTCTTCGGGCTCATTTAACAATAACTTTGCTGCTTCCATGAATTTATCAGCCTGTCCATATTCACTGCCAAAACTTAAATGTGTTACACAGCCGAGTGTGTTTGCCAATGAAACTCCGCCTAAAGCAAAATATTCCGCACTTGCAGTAGCGTACATGGTTGGAAGTTCCAGTACAAGATCCACACCAGACTTCAGTGCGGCTTCTGCGCGTGCGTATTTGTCCATGATTGCAGGGGTACCGCGTTGGACAAAATTGCCGCTCATAATGGCGATGATATAGTCAGCGTTTGTTTCTTTTTTTGCAGTTTCTATATGATATAAATGCCCTTTGTGTAAAGGGTTATATTCTGAAATAATTGCGGTAACGTTCATAAGATGCCTCCTTGGGTTATCTTAACATGTTTTGCGAAGCAAGACTATATTTTTTGCTTTTTTTGTGATATAGTATCAACGAATGTGAGGATAAAATAATGGGAAAATCTTTGTTCATTGCGGAAAAACCGAGCGTTGCTCAGGAATTCGCAAAAGCATTAAAAATAAATACCAAAAAACATGACGGATATTTGGAAGGAGATACAGCGGTGGTAACCTGGTGTGTAGGTCATCTGGTCACTATGAGCTATCCGGAAAAATATGATGCAAAATATAAAAAATGGAGTCTCGAAACACTGCCTTTTTTACCTCAGGAATTTCTTTATGAAGTCATTCCAAATGTGGCAAAGCAGTTTCAGATTGTATCAAATCTTTTAAACAGACCGGATGTGGATACGATTTATGTCTGCACGGACTCCGGACGCGAGGGCGAATATATCTACCGTCTCGTGGAGCAGATGGCAAATGTTCAGGAGAAACAGCGCAAACGCGTCTGGATCGACTCCCAGACAGAAGAGGAAATCAATCGTGGAATCAGAGAAGCGAAAGATCTGTCCGAATATGATAATTTATCCAATGCAGCATATCTTCGTGCAAAAGAAGACTATCTGATGGGGATTAATTTTTCCCGTCTGTTGTCTTTGAAATATGGAAATGCAGTGGCCAACTATTTAAATGAGCGATATGTGGTGATTTCTGTAGGGCGCGTTATGACTTGTGTCCTTGGGATGATCGTTCGAAGAGAGCGAGAGATTCGAAATTTTGTTAAGACACCATTTTATCGTGTCATTGGAAAGTTTGGTTTTCAGGGAAGAACTTTTGACGGTGAATGGAAAGCAGTGGAAGGGACGCCCTATTTCCAGTCCCCATTATTATATAAAGAAAACGGATTTTTAAAGCGAGAGGATGCAAGGAAGCTATGTCAGTCTTTTGAACCGCTTCCAAAGGAAGTAGAGGTTTTAAAAGCTGAAAAGAAAAAAGAGTTAAAACATGCTCCACTTTTATATAACCTGGCAGAACTTCAAAATGAATGTTCAAAAATGTTTAAGATCAGTCCGGATGAAACGCTTCGAATCGTACAGGAATTGTATGAAAAGAAGCTGGTGACTTATCCTCGAACGGATGCCAGAGTATTATCAACAGCAGTTTCAAAAGAAATTTATAAAAACATCAGCGGACTTCGCAATTATCCGCATGCAGCAGATTTTGCACAGGAAGTGCTGGAAATGGGAAGTTACAAAAAGATTGCTTCCACAAAATATGTCAACGATAAGCAGATTACAGACCACTATGCAATCATCCCGACAGGGCAGGGCCTGAGTACTTTGAAGAGCGTATCTGCTACGGCTGAAAAAGTGTATGAAACCATTGTACGTCGATTCCTTAGCATATTTTATCCTCCTGCAGAATATCAGAAAGTAGGATTGAATATTCAGGCAGATAAGGAACAGTTCTTTGCAAACTTTAAGATTCTTGTAAATGAGGGATATTTAAAAGTAATTCCAAACTCATTTGATAAAAAGAAAAATGAAGATGAGGAAATGAAATGTGATGCGCAGTTTATGGAAGTGTTAAAAACTCTGCGAAAAGGCAGTAAGCTGTCCATGGAAAGCACAGAAATCAAGGAAGGCGAGACCTCACCGCCAAAACGTTATAACTCCGGTTCCATGATTCTTGCCATGGAAAATGCCGGACAGTTCATTGAGGATGAAGAACTGCGTGCACAGATTAAGGGAAGCGGCATTGGCACCAGTGCGACCCGCGCGGAAATTTTAAAGAAGCTTGTAAACAATAAGTACATAGCGCTCAATAAAAAAACACAGATTTTGACACCTACATTGCTGGGTGAAATGATTTATGATGTGGTCAATGCGTCAATTTCTCCGTTGTTGCGTGCGGATTTAACGGCAAGCTGGGAAAAGGGGCTGACTGGTGTTGCAGAAGGAACCATTACGAATGAGCAGTACATGGAAAAACTGGAAGGGTTTATCAATCGCTGTACAGCCCGTGTGTTGCAGGCAAATAATCAGAATTCATTGAAACCGCATTTTGATATCGCGGCGCAGTATTACAAAAAATAGCTTGCTATTTTGCCACTTAAAAGGAGGAAGAAACTATGAAAGAATTAATGTTAAAAGAAAACTATGATCTTAACGAAACGATTGCAAAAGATCTGTTTGAAGGCGTGAACTATCCTTGGGAAGTGCTTCCAAAAATCGGGGCATTTATTAAAGAACTTGGAGCAACCTTAGACCCTGAAGAATATGAAAAACGAGGGGAAGATGTGTGGGTTGCAAAATCAGCAACCGTTTTTGAAAGCGCCTATATTCATGGACCTGCAATTATCGGAAAGAACGCGGAAGTTCGTCACTGTGCATTTATCCGTGGAAATGCAATTGTAGGAGAGGGCGCAGTGGTAGGCAACTCTACAGAACTGAAAAACGTTGTATTATTCAACAGGGTTCAGGTTCCTCATTATAATTATGTTGGAGATTCTGTACTTGGCTATAAGGCACACATGGGTGCCGGAAGTATTACATCCAATGTAAAGTCAGATCAGACTTTGGTAAAAGTACATGCATCGAATGGTGACATTGAAACAGGATTGAAAAAATTTGGTGCAATGATCGGTGATCATGTAGAAGTTGGATGTGGTTCCATTTTAAATCCTGGAACCGTGATTGGAAAATGTTCTAATATTTATCCACTTTCTTCTGTTAGAAAATTTGTACCTGCAAACAGTATTTACAAAAATCAGGGAGAAGTCGTAACAAAACATGAATAAAAGATTTTCATTAACAATGAATCAGTTAAAGGCTATTGCAATGGTCTTTATGCTGATCGATCATGTGGCGTATATCATGCTGGAACGGGGACTTGGTCTTGGCGGCGATCTGTATCTGATTGACCGTGTGATGCGCGGCATGGGAAGAATCGCATTTCCGATTTTCTGTTTTACGATTGTAGAAGGATTTCAAAGAACAAGTAATGCGAAGGAATATTTAAAGCGTTTGATCATATTTGCGCTGATTTCTGAAATTCCATTTGATCTGGCATTTCGAGGAGCATTGTTCAATAACAATTATCAGAACGTATTCTGGACACTGGCATTTGGTCTTGCAGTGTTGATGATTTATGAAGACGCATTTATGGCATCATGGAAAAAAATATTAGGTATTTTCATTTGTATTCAGCTGCCGAATATGTTTCATACGGATTATTCCATGTATGGAGTACTGACAATTTTTGCCATGTATTATTTCAGAAAAGAACCATTGAAAATGTGTATGGCAGGTTACATCGTGCTGCTTTTGCAGAGCAGTACGGAAATCTGGGCGATTTTTGGATTCCTGCTGATACTTTTATATAATGGTCAGAGAGGGCGTGGAAATAAGAAGCTGTATTACTGGTTCTATCCGGTACATTTGCTCTTACTGGTACTTGCAAAACCGTATGTTCTTAGCATTCTTTCAAGTTTTATCGCAAAAACTGTCCTGATTTAATAAGAAACTTTGATAATATTTTGTCATAACAAGTAAAAAGGATATAGACAAACTGTCGAATTTATGAGATTATATATCTAGGTGCGGGATTCTGCACGAATTCCGCCAAAGACCTTAAAAATCATATTTTGAAAGGAGATTATTTCACATGATTTATTCTAGAGAAGTAGAAGAAATGTGTCCAGTAGCGCAGGGCGTTAGCCATGGCTGTGCTCCAATCCCAGAAGAAGCAAAATGGGTTAAAGTTAAAGAAGTAAAAGATATCTCAGGTTTTACACATGGTATCGGCTGGTGTGCTCCACAGCAGGGTGCTTGTAAACTTACATTAAATGTTAAAGAAGGTATCATCCAGGAAGCTTTAGTAGAAACTATCGGATGTTCAGGTATGACACATTCAGCTGCTATGGCATCTGAAATCTTACCAGGCAGAACTGTAATGGAAGCTTTAAACACAGACTTAGTTTGTGACGCTATCAATACAGCTATGAGAGAATTATTCTTACAGATCGTTTACGGACGTTCTCAGAGTGCATTCTCAGAAGACGGTTTAGCAGTTGGTGCAGGACTTGAAGACCTTGGTAAAGGACTTCGTTCACAGGTTGGTACAATGTACGGAACATTAGCAAAAGGTCCTCGTTACCTTGAAATGG
>CAZYUZ010000112.1:0-6860 GCA_964650775.1 uncultured Lachnoclostridium sp.
CCGTAATTCTATTACCGATGTTTCTCATGGTCCAATCAAGAAAGCATATGCATTATATGTAGATTTGGTGGATGAAACCGGAGGAATTGCAACTGTTGCAACAATCCTTGCATGTAACCAGATCAACTTAAAAAATATTGGTATTGTCAATAACCGAGAATTTGAAGAAGCGGTATTAAAGATTGAATTTTATGAAGAAGAACCTTGTAAAAAGGCTGCTGCTCTCCTGAACAAGCACCGCTATACGGTTTATGAAAGGTAACTAATTTATGAAGTTAAAATATGAACATCCATTAAAAGGCGAAGTCACTGTTCCGGGAGATAAATCCATTTCCCATCGTGCAGTCATGTTTGGAGCATTGTCAAAAGGCACTACAGAAGTTACAAATTTTCTGCAGGGAGCCGATTGTCTTTCCACGATCGATTGTTTCCGCCGCCTTGGAATTAAAATCGAAAATACACCTTCAAAAATACTGATCCACGGAAAAGGGCTTCACGGACTGACAAAATCCGATCAGATGTTAGATGTCGGAAATTCCGGCACAACAACCCGACTGATTTCCGGTATTTTAGCTGGTCAGAAGTTCGAAACCACATTAAATGGTGACGAATCCATCCAGAGTCGTCCGATGAAACGTATCATGGAGCCACTCTCTCTGATGGGCGCTGATATTATAAGCATTCACGGAAACAACTGTGCGCCGCTCCGAATCGTCGGCGCACCGCTTCACGGAATTCATTACCATTCCAAAGTTGCTTCTGCACAGGTAAAATCCTGTGTACTGCTTGCAGGACTTTATGCAGACAGTCTTACGAGCGTGACAGAACCTTCTGTTTCAAGAAATCACACAGAGCTAATGCTTCGAGGATTTGGTGCAAATGTGGTCTGTGAAGGGAAAACAGCGACCATTTCTCCTGACCCTGAATTGACAGGGCAAAAAATCGAAGTTCCTGGCGATATTTCCTCCGCGGCATATTTTATCGCAGCAGGTCTCATCGTACCAGGCTCTGAAATTTTAGTAAAAAATGTAGGAATTAATCCAACCCGCGATGGTCTCATTCGTGTATGTCAGGCAATGGGGGCTGATATGACCTTACTGAACAAACGTGAAAACGGCGGCGAACCAGTTGCAGATATTCTCGTTCGATATAGTAATTTAAAAGCAACCACCATAGAGGGAGAAATTATTCCAACACTCATTGATGAAATTCCAATGATTGCCGTGATGGCATGCTTTGCAGAAGGTATTACTATAATTAAAGATGCCGCTGAGTTAAAAGTGAAAGAATCCGATCGAATCGCTGTGATGGTGGATAATTTATCCCGCATGGGTGCTCACATTACTGCGACCGATGACGGAATGATCATCGAAGGGGGATATCCGCTTCATGGTGCTGAAATTGATTCTCACCTCGATCACCGCATCGCCATGTCTTTTGCAGTTGCTGCATTAGCTTCAGAAGGTGAAACATTCATTAAAGATGGGGACTGCGTAAAAATTAGTTATCCAAATTTCTACGAAGACCTTTTCAAATTATAAAAAATATGTTATACACAAGGGGTTGACTTTTTTAGGTCAATCCTTTATCTTATTATTTATACACTTGCACTTTAAAGTGCTAAAGTTAATTAAAGTGAGGACACAACTATGGCTAGAAAAATTGACAGAACATTATTATCATACTGTCCAGACCTGCAGGTCATGGACTGTACCTTAAGAGACGGCGGACTTGTAAACAACTTTAACTTTTCTGATGAATTCGTAAAAGCCCTTTATCAGGCAAATATCAAATCCGGCGTTGACTATATGGAGTTCGGTTATAAAGCTAGTAAAAATATATTCAGTGTAGACGATTTTGGAAAATGGAAATTCTGTGAAGAAGAAGACATCCATGCAATTGTTGGCGAAAATAATTCACCATTAAAAATCGCCGTTATGGCTGACGCAGGACGTACAGATTACAAAACTGACATTCTTCCAAAAAGTGAAAGCGTGGTTGATATGTATCGTGTAGCAACTTACATTCATCAGTTGCCAACAGCCATTGATATGATTGAAGATATTCATGAAAAAGGATATGAAACAACTGTTAATATTATGGCTGTTTCAAAGGTCAATGACCGCGACATTATGGGCGCATTGGAATTGCTTTCAAAAACAAGTGTTGACTGCATTTATCTTGTAGACTCCTTTGGATCTTTCTATCCTGAACAGATTTGTGATCTGGCAGACCGCTACTCAGAAATCGCCGGAAAATACGGCAAACTGATAGGATTCCATGGACACAATAACCAACAGCTTGCTTTTGCGAATACCATTGAAGCACTTCGCTATGGTGCAAGCTTGCTTGATGCAACTGTTTGCGGTATGGGACGCGGAGCCGGAAACTGCTACTTGGAATCTTTACTTGGCTTCTTAAAGAATCCGAAATACAATCTCATCCCGATGATGAAATTTATTGAAACACATATGCCTGAGATGAAAGAAAACTACACTTGGGGATTTGATTTGCCATATCTTATGACTGGTATCTTAAACAGACACCCATCTTCTGCAATTGCTTTCCAAAAGGCAAAAAGAACTGATTACACAAATTTCTATCACGAACTTCATGATATGGATTAAATTTTTAGGAGGTGCTGAAAATCAGCACCTCCTTTCTAAATACTCTTCCAGACAAATTCCCTGCTCCATAATTTCCTTCGCAGCCTCGATCCCCACATAGCGATCATTGTCAGTGCAATTTGTTTACCATCACGAAATACCACTCTCGATTCTGGTAGAAAACAGTAGCCATCATTTTTGTATCAAATTTGCATTAACTGTGCTCCAGCTTCACTGGAAACACCAAGCAAAAAGAGAGCCTTTTTCAAGACTCTCTCATCAATCATCATTTCTTATGAAATTTCTTTATTTACCTTCGATGATTCTTCTCAGTTCATCTGAAGGAGCAGAAATTACTGCTGACATGAACACTTCACAAACCTGATTATTTTTCACTGCATCCACTGCTGCAGAAGCGGCTGAAACTTCGCCACCCATAACTAATGTTGTATGTCCACCACATTTTGTGTTCTTAGAAAGAAAATGCACGTCGGATGTTTTTAACATCTGGTCAATACAAATTACTGCATTTGCGCTTCCTAATACTTCTACAATTGCATAAGCTCCGTATTTCATCTGCATTTCCTCCTTATTTATTAATTGTCATTTCCATAGCAACATCAATGCCTTCGCCTGGTGAAGCGATTACATTCTGTGCTGTTACTTTGCCATATGGAGCTGCTGCTAAGATTGCTGCTTCCATTGCCGCTTTCACATCGGAAATGCCACCTCTGATTTTTACACATGCACCGCTTTTTAAACGGTTTCTTTCAACGCCCTGTACAGAAATATTTGCTGTCTTTGCAGCTGCGTCTAATGCAACGTAGCAAGCACCAAGACTATCTAATTCAAACATTCCAATGGCCTGTCCATCGTATTTTCCTGCCATAAGTAAATCCCCCTGTTGGATTGATACATTTTCACATATTCTTGCGTTCATTATACTCTCAATTCCACACAAACACAAGTAAAATTTACAAAAAACAACACCTTTTTGACTATATTTTGCAATACTATTTGATAATCTGCACTCTGCTTCCTTTCGGTGTTCTTTTCACATAAATCTTCTGTGAAATGCTTTCTGAAAGCTTTCCTATGTGGGAAATGATCCCAATCTGGCGACTGTCTTCTGAAAGTTCATGAAGCACTCCCATCGCCTGTTCCAGTGCCTGTTCATCCAAAGAACCAAATCCCTCGTCAATGAACATGGTATCCAGTGTAAATCCACCACTATGACTGCGCACAACATCCGAAAGCCCCAACGCAAGAGAAAGGGAAACCTGGAAGGATTCTCCTCCGGATAAGGATGCTGTATCACGTTGTTCACCTGTATACGCATCAAAAATCACCATTCCCAGACCAGCAGACTCATTTTTTCGTTCTGCTTCCTGTTTTCGGATCAGTTCATACTTTCCACCAGTCATGCGATTCAGATGTCCATTTGCCTGATCAATGATTTCTTCAAAAAAGGTTCCGAGAACATATCTGGAAAAACTGTATTTCCCTCCGTCTCCTGACTGTCCGTTTGCCAGTGTCGAAAGTTTCCCTAATTTTTCATATGCTGCTTCCGTTTTTTTTAATTCCACTTGAAGCTTTCGAATCATCTTTATCGCATTCCGATTGGTCTTTAATTCATAGTTTAAACTATCACGTTCTTTCTCCAAATCTTTTCGTAAAGCATTTTCTGTTTTCAGCAATTCATCGATTTCTGCCATTTTACGAGAAATCTCCACGATTTCTTTCAGCCACATTTCTGCTTCTATAAGTTCATACAACTCCTGTTCTATGATTCCCTGCCTCTGCTGCAGAATTTTTAGCTGTCCCTGCTGGTTACTGATTTCTTCTTTACAGCGTTTTAGGTTTGATTCAACTTCTGAAACTTCCCTCTCCATGGAGTTTTTCTGATTCACCAAATAACTCTTACGTTCTTTTAATTCCCTTTTTTTCTCCTGATATTTTTCCTGACTCCAGTCAGGCACTTCGCCCCAAAGACTTTCTGCTGCCATTAAGGTCTCTTTTTTCGCGATCTCTCGTGCATTTTTATGAACTTCACATTCTCTCGCACATTTTGCAGCAGTCTCTCTTCTTCGCTCTGCCTTCTCTCGAAGGGCTTCTACCTCTTCCTGCGTTGGCACACCATTTTCTTTTACCGCAAGTCCTTCCAGATGCTCTTGCTCCACGACAGTTCCGCACACCGGACAATTTGCTTTTCCATGTTCCTTCAACTGCATTCTAAGATTTTCTGCTAAAATACCTGCCTGACCCGCCAAAAACAATCTGTTTTTCTCTAAATATTCTTTCACAGACGCTTCGTATTCTGCCTGCAAAGTCACATACCGATCCTGATTTTGTTTTAACAGCCTGCTTTCCTGTTGGAAATTCTGTAAACGTCTTTCAAAGTTTTCTTCACCTTTCTGCAGCGTATCAATCTGAAGTTTCATTTGATCTATTTCTGGAAGATTTTTATCCGTCTGAACCTTTTTATCCTCCAACTGTTTTTGAAGAGAATTCAGTTCTTCCATACGTGTTAAAATACGTACAATGGATGATTTTGTCCTTCCTAATTCCGCCGATTTTTCGCTGTAATTTTTGAGAATATACTGATTCTTCTGATAGATTTCTGCTTTCTGACAGGTTTCTTCTATTTTCTTTTCCAGTGCAGTCAACCCCTGCTCACAAACATCCACCTTTTCCTGCAATTGTTCTATGTTAATGCCATCATTCAAATAGAAACCTATTTCCTGCTCCATTCCCTCGCGTTCTTTCCGCAGCTCTTCAAACGCCATTTTCAGGCGATTCTGAAACTCCACATAAATACGATGATCAAACAGCTTTCCTAAAATCTGTTCTCTGGCATCACTTTTTGACTCCAGAAACTTGCGAAATTCCCCCTGTGCCAGCATCACAATCTGCCGGAACTGTTTTTCATCCAGCCCCAAAATCTCTGTCACTTTTGCGTTGACTGCAGTTTCCTTCTCGATTGGCGTATCATCTTCACAATAAAACACAGCATTTTTACTGATGGTTCCCACTCCGCCGCCGCGTTTCTTCTTATAATGAATGGTTCTGATAACTTTATAGTTCTTATCGCGGCAGGAAAATTCCAGTTCCACCTCTGTATCCGTAAACTTATCCACATAGTCACTGTGAAACATATCGCTGTTTCGACCGCTGCCACTGCCTTCTCCATAAAGAGCAAATACAATGGCATCAAAAATTGTTGTCTTTCCAGCTCCCGTATCACCAGTAATCAGATACACGCCCTGATTTAATTCCCGAAAATCAATCGTTGTCTTTTCCGCATAAGGACCAAATGCCGTCATCGATAATTTTAATGGTCTCATTCTTCTCTCCCCGCAAATGCAATCAGCTTTGCTGTTGCATCTTTTCTTTCTTTTTCCGACTCATCATCAAATCCGTTTCTTGTCTGCTCCGCCACAAAAGAAACCAGCTCGTTTAAAGAATCTTCCGGTAATTCTCCATCATGCTGATGGCTGTAAAATTCTAAAAAAAGCTCTTCCAGAGACAGACTTCGAACATCTTTTACTTTTCTTTCAGCATTTTTCCCTTTTTTATAGGAGAAATCCCGTACCGTTTCCATTAAAATACAATTTTGAGAGGAAAAATGATTTCTCAATAGATCAACAGCCTGCGGTGGCAGCAACTCCTGACAGATTACTGCGCGCACGTAACTGTTTTCTTTTACATTCATATTTAATAATTCTTCCATTGTCCCCGATACTTCACACATTTCATGAAGTACAGGCAGTTCTTCTAAAGAAATCTCCACATTACCTTTTTCTCCCAGTTCCACAACTGTCAGCCCTTTTTTCTGATTCGCTTCGCTAAAATGATAGGAAAGCGGTGAACCGGCATATCTTACCTGCGCTCTTCCCATGCGCTGTGCACTATGGATATGTCCAAGTGCCACATAATCAAAGCAATCAAATGCATCTGCCTCAATCTGTCCAATGCCTCCAACTGTCGTTTCAGAGCCTCCCATTGCAGGTTTCTCGCCGCCTGCAACTACAAACTGGTGAGACAAAATCACATTTCGCTCTTCCATGTTTATTTTTTGTTTTTCCAACAACGCTCTCATGGCACTGTCATAATCTTTCAAATCATCTCTATTTAAAATCACATTGACCGCTGCGGGAAAAAGGTACGGCACCAGCCAAAAATGTACTGGTCCCAGCTCATCCTGCAAAGTCACACATTTTATATCCTGATCTACTTCTCCTGCAATATAAATCC
>CAZYUZ010000113.1:0-2570 GCA_964650775.1 uncultured Lachnoclostridium sp.
TATGTTCTTTAAAGAACTTGCATGTTTATACTGTTTAGTTATCAATGTTCATTTGCTGTGTCCGAATGCATCCTGCATTTCGAACTTTGCTGTTCGCTCACGCGTCAGCTTGATTAATTTATCACATCTGTTTGCTCTTGTCAACAACTTTTTTTATTTTTTTCAAATCTTTTTCGCTCTTTCAAAGAAGGCTCTTAAAAATCTTTGATTTTCTTGTTGTCATTCGCGACAGCTTGGTTAGATTATCACATACATTTTCATTTGTCAATGACTTTTTCAAATTATTTTAATTCCGTTATTTCTATATCTTTATAAGGATTCGTTTTTGACAATCCAACCCTGACACTTTGTCCTTCAAACGGACCAAACTGTTTTTGCATTACCTCGAACCCCTTGCAAAGTTGATCTGCAGTAAGCCTCTTTGCAAGTGTTGTGTGCGGAAACCATCCCAACGGTTGATATCTTTTGTCAATTTGTATTTCTTTATGAAGTAAAATTTCTTTATTATATATTTCCGATAAATAATATAAATATTCATTTAAGACTGGAGCAATATAAATTACATTTGGTAAAAAGCTTCCAACAGTAACCCAATGTACATTTCCTGCTTTAGCCTTTGAAGCAGCATTTCGAAATACCAATTTTGCCTGTTCTTCAGATTCTGTATGAAAAGCTGCAATTGTAATATGTGGCGGAACATTCCCATCAAGCATTTCCATATTCCCCGTATGCTTTGCAATTTGTTTCATGTAACCGCTTATTCTATTTTCCGTTCTTTCGTCAAAATATACTGAAATGAGGTACATAGATTCTTCCTTTATATATAGTAGTGTATTATCAATTTTCTGATAATTTCTTCTTTTCGTCAATGTGTTTCTGCGATACAATAGATTTGTTTTCAGGAGGATGTTCTTATGGTCGACATGTCAAACTTATTAAATCTACAGATTACAATTTTCTGCCTTATGGCAGCAGGCTATATTCTTACAAAAACCAAGGTTCTATCCGCAGATTCCAGAAAACCTCTTTCAAACCTTTTAATCAATTTCATTCTGCCTTGTAATATGATCACTTCCTTTCTTATGGAATTTAACCATAAAATATTAATGGACTGTATGGTCATCCTGATTGTCTCAGTTTGTATTCAAATTTTCGTGGTTTTGACTGGAAAATATTTTTATCCTAAGACTGAGAATTCCAAACTCTCTGTGCTGCGCTACGGAACGATTGCTTCCAATGCGGGATTTATGGGAAATCCAATTGCGCAAGGATTGTATGGAGATCAGGGACTGTTATATGCTTCCATTTATCTGATTCCAATGCGTTCTGTCATGTGGTCCTTTGGTGTTGCCTGTTTTACCGGTACCAAAGGAAAGGGTGTGATTAGAAAAATACTAACCCACCCATGTATTATCGCAGTATTTATTGGATTATTTTTAATGATTACACAAATACAGCTTCCTAAAGGAATTGAACAGACTCTTCGCTATGCAGGAAATGCCAATACTGCTCTTTCTATGATTTTGATTGGAAATATTCTGGCAGAAGTTCACGCCTCAGAAATTTTAGATATAAAAGCGTGGTGGTACTGTGTTGTCCGACTCGCAATCATTCCTCTGATTGTTTTAATTGCATGTAATTTTGCTGGAATTGACGAAATGGTCAAACAGGTCTCTGTTATTTTATCAGGCATGCCAGCGGCCGCTACCACCGCAATTCTCGCAGCAAAATATGATGGTGATACACATTTTGCCGCAAAAATCGTGTTTATATCTACATTGCTATCTATGCTGAGTGTTCCACTTTTGTGCATTCTTATGAATTAGATATCATTCTTTTTCACATATCAGCTGAATATATAACCCGCAGGCGTGATGCACTGCGGGTTTTTCTACTTATGCGATTCGAGTAATTACAAGGTGGGCAGATACAGGTCTTGTTCCTCCCGCAAGAGGTGTGACAGTCAGTGCAGTTGAATTACCTGCCGGATTTCTAACAGTTAAAACAGAGTTGATAACTGTTGTCTGTACAATTGCCATTCCAACAATCTGAGAAGTACCAGTCGCACGGCCTACCGCTGTGTATTCCAGATCCGCACCATTTAAGGTCAAAAGAAGCTGACCTGCCTGATCTACTGAAACCTGAAACAGTACCTGATAAACGCCAATATCAGCCAGATTAAATGCATTCGCACCCGCTCTGGCGATGCCCGTGCCACTATTTGGACCATCCTGAGGGAAACTTACATCTGTACCTGGGGCTACCGTGGCAGCATTATCTGGTGGCATAAGCGCATAAAAGTCTGCGTATCCCAGTGCTCCACCTGCCGGGCCTGCTGGACCTGCTGGACCTGCTGGGCCGATTGGACCCACTGGACCTGCTGGGCCTGTTGGGCCGATTGGACCTGCTGGGCCTGTTGGGCCGATTGGACCTACTGCTCCCGCTTCGCCTGTTTCACCCGCTGGACCTTGTGGACCTGTTGGACCCTGTGGACCCGCTGGACCTGTTGGACCTACTGCTCCTGCTGGACCAGATTCACCTGCTGGACCCTGCGCACCTGTTGGTCCCTG
>CAZYUZ010000113.1:2670-6859 GCA_964650775.1 uncultured Lachnoclostridium sp.
TGCGCACCTGTTGGTCCCTGTGGACCTATTGGACCTCTTGGACCAATTGCTCCCTGTGGACCTGCTGGACCCTGCGGGCCCGCTGGACAATCTGCACAATTGCAGTTTTCATGTTGCTGTTCGCAACAAGAGTTGTTCATGTTGCAGTCGTTACAATAACGTCCATTGTTATAGTTGTTCCATCTGTTCATTTCATATCCTCCTTAATACTTTTCTTTAATTTAAGATATGCACTAAAGGATGAAATGACACAATTCGATAGCAAATCGCATTTATCGACAAATATTTTGAACACTTTCCATTAAAAAAAGTCCAGCAATTTGCTGAACTTTTCTTACTATATTAGAATGCTTATACAATAATCGCTGGCACTCTTTCCCTATCCGGATGTTCACCAGACCAGCCTACCTGTGGAATGGTATTGATCCGTTTCATATCTTCATCGCTGATTTCAAAATCAAACAGATTCATATTTTCTCTCATGCGCTCTCTTGTTGCTGCTTTGGGAAGCGGTACAATTCCATTCTGAACACAGAATTTTAAACACAGTTTTGCAACTGAAACCTGATATTTTTCAGCAAGCTCAATGAGTGTTACATCATGGAAAATACGTCCTCTGGAGATCGGGCTCCATGCCTGCACCAAAATATGATGTTGCTTGCAATACTGTACCGTTGCCTCCTGTGTGTAGCCCGCATGATACTCAATCTGATCCACCATCGGTTTGATCTCACAGTTTTCCAGAATATTATCCAGATGATGTGGCAGAAAATTGCTCACGCCAATGGCACGCACTTTTCCTTCCTTATAAAGCTTTTCTAACGCACGCCATGTATCGATGTCCAACTGTTTCCAATCTTTGCAGTCCGGTGTCGGCTTTGGCCAGTGAATCAGATACAGATCAATATAATCTGTATTCAGGCGCTTTAAGGATCTTTCGAAGGCCGCCAGCGCTTCCTCATAGCCCATTTCTTCTTTCCAGAGCTTTGTTGCAATAAAGAAATCTTCTCTAGGAAGGCCGCTTCTTCGAATTGCTTCTGCTACATATTCTTCAGTCTCATAATAAGAAGCTGTATCAAAGTAGCGATAACCTTCTTCTACCGCAGCCGAAATAATATCTGCACCATTTTCATCCTTTGCTTTATAGGTGCCGTAAGCAACACATGGAATCTTCACACCATTACTCAGAGTATAGGTATCATAAATACTTTTCATAGAAAATCACCCGTTTTCTTTTTAGTATAAATCATTTTTCTTAATAGAACAATTCCGCGATTGGAGAATCTTTGTCAAGTACAATGGTGTTATCTCCATTTTTCAATGTTGCTTTCACCGCATCCAGCTGTCTTACGAAGCTGTAGAAATCTGCTTTGCTTTCATCATTATAGGCTTCACTTAAAATTTTCATGTATTCCGCTTCGCCTTCTGCAACCAATGTGGCAGCTTCTTTTTCCGCCTGCGCAAGAAGAATCGTCACCTGCTCATTGGTATCATTCTTGATTTCCTGCGCCTGCTGCTCACCCTGCGCTATGTAGGATGCCGCAATGTTATTTCTTTCAGAAATCATACGGTTGTAAACTGCATCTTTATTTTCATCCGGTAAATCCAACATCTTTGTTTCAATTTTGGAAACTTTAATACCATAAGCTTCCAGGTTTGTCCCAAGACGTTCTGTTAAGATCTGAGCAAGTTCGCCGTCACGTCCTGAAATCACTTCTTCCTGAGATAAACTACTGATGACATTCTTTAATGCATTATAAACGTTGGAGCTGATACGGGATTCTGCATTCTGTACAGAACCAGAAAGCTTCTGAATAAATTTTACAGGATCTTCAATTCTCCACATGACAAAGCAGTCCGCGATCATGGACTTTTTATCAGAAGTCATAACATCACTGACCGGCAAGTCACTTAAACGCATCTTAGAACTGATGACTGTTTCTGACTGAATAAATGGAATCTTAAAGCTCACACCATAAGAAGAACCGTCATTCTCCTGTACGCTGACAATTCTACCAAACTGCTTGATTACACGATATTCCCCCGGTTTTGTCACCACAAAAGAGGACATCAAAATACTAAGGGCAATGATAACGACTGGTATAATAATCACTTTCTTTTTCATATTAGTTTCCTCCTCCATTTGTACTGTTTACATCCACATTGGCAAATGGTTCTAACGGAAGCATGGTCTGCGTAGAACCGTCTGTGATGTAAATATTCATATTCGGAAGAACTTCTTCCATCGTTTCATAGAACATTCGCTGTTTTGTAATTAATGGGAACTTAATATACTCTTCATAAAGGGAGTTAAAACGTGCAACCTGACCTTCCGCCTCTGCAATCAGGGCTTCTTTTTCGGCCTGCGCATCTTTCACAATTTTATCTGCCTGCGCATTCGCTGCAGGGATTCTTGTATTCGCATCCGCATTTGCATTGTTGATGGCAGTTTCCATCCCCTGCTTTGCATCTTCCACATTTTTAAACGCCTGTGCTACTTCTGCTGTTGGAACTTCTGCATCCTGAATGACCGCATTGGTAATCTGGATACCGATGTCTTCCTGTTCAAGCCGTGCCTGAAGCAACGCCTTAATTTCAGACTGGATTTCATATTTTCCAGTTGTCAGTACTTCATCTACATCGTGACTTCCTACCGTGTCACGAATGTAACTCTGAGCTAAATTCTTTACAATTACTTCCGGTTCTTCTGCTGCGTAGAAATATTTCACAGGATCTGTAATCTGATATTCAAAATAAAAATCTACATTTACAAAGTTGTAATCATTGGTAATCATAAAAGATTCTCTGTGAATCGACTCATTGGTATCAAGGTCATAGCCTACTGCAAACTGCTTGGAAGCCTTGCTTACCTTATGCACCTGCTGAATGTATGGAATCTTAAATTTAATACCCGGTGTTTCTTCCACCTGCACAAATCCCCAGGTCTGAATCACTGCGTACTCATCTTCTTCCAGCGAATAAACGGACTGGAACAAACTAAACACCAGAAACAGTCCCAGGAAAAATAATGGAATGACTTTTAATCCTTTCCCGAAATTGATGTTTTTCTTCGGTTTTTTTGGTTCTTTCGGCTCACTTTCTGTAAATTCCGCATCATAAACATTTTGCGATGTGCTCTGCTGATGGAACGGATTGAAATCAAATGGTCCTTTCTTAAACATGTTGTCTCCTCCTCTTTTTGTAAGTACTGACATAGCGGTTTGTATGATAGCATTATACCCTTTTTCTTTATCGCTTTAAAGTGGCGCCTTCCAAAATTAATAAAGAATTAAAAAAGACTCCTATCATGACATCTGCCATAATAAAAGTCTTGCTATCTCCAAAGTTTTATAAATATTTAATCATTATCTCTGCGATGGAACCAAGAATGAATCCAAGAATGATCATATAGGTTTGTTTGGGGTATTTTTCCATAAGAGTTTCCAGCAATCTGCTTAATAGAACCGTTCCCAGTAAAACACCTGCAGCCAGAGGAACTAAAAATCTCAAATCTAACACTCTAATCGCCTTTAACAACTGCTCATACAAACCTAAAATCAATAAAAAATGAGAAAAACTGATTCCTGGAAGAATCAGCGCAGCCGCCGATAGAATCCCTGCAATAAAAAGAGAAATCCACGCACTATTTTTCGTTGTTTCCTGCAGCGAAAAATAATCTCCCGGAAGTCTCGAGATTATTACCACAATCGCAGCACCCAATAGCAGATACAACACGACTGCGATATTGACATCCTGAACACCGCTTTTCTTTCCAATCACCGGAATTCCACAAAGGACGACTATGATAAAAAAACAAATTGTGGGAATTTGATAATGTTCCAAAAGCCATGACAACGGCGTAGAAAACAGGAATAATCCCAACCCTGCACTGGTTGCAAACAGGCCAAGAAATGTTAGATTCTCTTTCACATTTTTATGGAATGAACTGACTGCGGACAGGAGCTTGTCATAGATTCCTAAAACGATTGCCATCGTTCCCCCGCTGACTCCCGGTACAATCATGGTTGCACCTACCACCAACCCTTTTAACGCTGTGCTCCATTTATCTCTCATTTTCCACTCTCTCCTTCAGTTTTACATTTTAGAATGTTATGATATTTATATCTATGTTGTACGAAGAAATATAAATGATACATTTAAAAAATAAGTCGTAACCCCTTCCAGCAAT
>CAZYUZ010000114.1:0-6823 GCA_964650775.1 uncultured Lachnoclostridium sp.
GAATGCACAGAAAAACTACAAACCAAGCCAGATTCTTTTAGAATACAACGGCATGTGGGGAATGGAACTTCTGAACACTGTAAAAAAACCACGCGGCTGGTTTCGGGCACAGCAGGTGACTATGGTGGATGCGACGACTTTTGATATGTATATGCAGAATATGAAGTCGCTGTTTATGGATATGTGCCGTGAATCCGACCTTGTCATTTTTAATCGCTGTGTGGAAGATACGGAAGCTGCAAGCTATAAACGCAACATCCGTGCGGTAAATCCAAGAGCACAGGTTGCGTTTGAAATGGAAGATGGCGAACCATTTGAATTTGAAGAAGAAATGCCATTTGATATTGAAGCGGATGTAATCGAGATTGAAGAAGTGGATTATGGTATCTGGTACATTGATGCCATGGATCATCCGGAAAAATACGATGGAAAGACTGTGAAATTCAAAGGCATGATCTATAAACCGAAAGGAATGCCGAAGAATCAGTTTGTACCAGGCCGTATGGCGATGACCTGCTGTGCAGATGATACAGCGTTTATCGGCTATATCTGTGATGGGGTGGATGCAGGCAAATACCAGACAAGAGACTGGATCATGCTGACAGCCAGCATTACCATCGAAGAAAGAGAAGAATATGAAGGCGCAGGCGTTGTGCTGCATGCGAAGGATATCGCACGCACAGGAGCGGCGGAAGAAGAGTTTGTATATTTTTAATTAATTAAACATTAAGGCATATGAAGCATGCAGATGCATGAGTTATATGCCTTTTTTGAGCTTTCAATAAAGTGTATTGCAAAAGGATATACATTAGAATACCATATAATAAAACAAAAGAAAGAGGTAGATGAAATATGCCGCATCGTATTTCTTTGACAGATGAGGAACTTTGGCGTGGTGAAGGAATTCATAAAATGCCAGTGAAAAATTATCTGTATCATTGGATTTTTGATAAATGTATCGAATAATCCATATCGCTATATGGGTGGATTTACTTATGAAGAATGGGAAATAGATGCATTGTGGGGAAGAATTAAATTTTTTGAACTGGCTTCCGGTTTAGCGTTTTTCTGTATGAATCTGCTGCATTCTAAAGATATTTTGGGAATTTATGGAACTGTAATTAAAAAAAGTAGCAAAAGTGATTGGTATAGGGGCTTTGCTTGTGTCAATGATTGCAGCCGTATGTGTTCATATAAGCAACAAAAATCTTCAGTCAAGGGTTACATACACTTTCGGAGAAGTACCAATGTATCAGTTGACAAATTACAGTTATGAATTGATTGACTGGATTCAGGAATGCAATTTAAGTGGCGAAGAAATCTGCATGAAAAAAGCAGTGTTTATCGAGGCGTGGGAGAACAGGCAGACGCGTACTTAATTTATCTTCCTCACGGCTATGAAGAGACGGAATTAAAGATTCGTTATCAGGTTGGATTAGGAGGGAATGTATTCGAATAGTAGAAAAAAAGCGGCACATCGTAAGATGTACCGCTTTTATCATGCGGGAAAAGGGACTTGAACCCTCACGTCGTTGCCAACACTAGATCCTTAGTCTAGCCTGTCTGCCAATTCCAGCATTCCCGCAGGTCGAATTTTCAAGATTATGTAGTGCGGAAGATGGGACTTGAACCCACACGAGCTAAACGCTCACAAGAACCTGAATCTTGCTCGTCTGCCAATTCCGACACTTCCGCATACGTGTCTTTCAACTCGCAAAATGTATTCTACATGGTTACACATGAAAAGTCAAGCAAAACTTTAAAAAGTTTTAGAGGTAAAAAAATTACTGAATCTAAAGACGGAAAGAGAGAAATGACTTGTGATGTTTGTCCGAAAAGGTGTACTATAAGTATAGAAGCAATGTGGCTGTACAGAATCGACATAAACGATAGAGGGGAGTTGCTATGAATTACACAGAATTAGAAAAACAGGCGCTGGAGATCCGTAAAGGTATCATTGAAGCTGTTCACAGTGCAAAAGCCGGACATCCGGGAGGATCTTTATCTGCAGCAGATATTTTAACATATCTTTATTTTGAAGAAATGAATGTTGATCCGGAAAATCCGAAAAAAGAGGACAGAGACCGTTTTGTCCTTTCAAAAGGTCATTCTGCTCCGGCGCTTTATGCTGCTTTGGCACATAGAGGTTTCTTTCCGAAGGAAGATCTTCTGACACTTCGAAAAATCGATTCCTATTTACAGGGACATCCTGATATGAAACATATTCCGGGGATAGATATGTCTTCCGGTTCTTTGGGACAGGGCATTTCTGCTGGTGTTGGCATGGCGCTTGCGGGAAAGATGAAAAAAGCAGATTACAGAGTCTATGTTATGTGCGGTGATGGCGAAATTCAGGAAGGTCAGGTATGGGAAGCAGCCATGTTTGCCGGATTCCACAAATTAGACAATCTCTGCGTGATCATTGACAATAACAATCTTCAGATTGATGGTGCAGTGGATGAAATCTGTTCGCCATATCCAATCGATAAGAAATTTGAAGGCTTTAATTTCCATACAATCAACATTGATGGACACAATTTTGATGAAATCAAAGCTGCGTTCGATGAAGCAAAAACAGTCAAAGGAATGCCAACTGTAATTATCGCAAAAACAGTCAAGGGCAAAGGTGTTTCTTTCATGGAAAACAATTATAAATGGCATGGAACTGCTCCAAATGATGAGCAGTATGAGATTGCGATGGAAGAATTCGGAAAGGCAGGGGAAGCGTTATGGCAGAAATAAAGAAAAGTGCTACCCGAGTAGCTTATGGCAATGCATTAGTGGAACTTGGTAAAATGCATGAAGACGTTGTGGTTTTAGACGCTGATGTTGCTGTTGCTACAAGAAGTGAAGAATTTAAAAAAGTTTTTCCGGAAAGATATATGGACTGCGGTATTGCAGAAGCAAATATGGTTGGTATCGCAGCTGGTTTATCTACCTGTGGTTATGTGCCGTTTGTAACAAGCTTTGCAATGTTCTTAGCGGGCAGAGCATTTGAACAGATTCGTAACTCTATCGGTTATCCTCATCTTAATGTAAAGCTTGGGGCAACTCATGGCGGTATTTCTGTAGGTGAAGATGGAGCGACTCATCAGTGTAATGAAGATATTGCGCTGATGCGCACAATTCCGGGAATGGTGATCATTAATCCGGCAGACAGTGTGGAAGCAATGGCAGCAGTCAAAGCAGCATATGAACATGAAGGTCCTGTATACCTTCGTTTTGGTCGTTTGGCAATTCCTGTTTTTAATGATGCAGAAACTTATGATTTCCAGCTTGGAAAAGGTATCGAGCTTCGTGAAGGAAAAGACTGCACAATTATTGCAACTGGACTTTGCGTGTCTGAGGCTATGGGTGCCGCGGAAATTTTAGTAAGTCATGGTGTGGATGCACAGGTAATCAATATTCATACAATTAAGCCAATCGATGAAGAACTGATCATTCGTGCAGCACAGAAGACAAAGAGAATCTTTACTGTGGAAGAACATTCTGTCATTGGCGGTCTTGGTTCTGCTGTGGCAGATGTGCTCAGTGAAAACTGTCCTGCAAAACTTACAAAGATTGGTATCAAGGATACTTATGGACATTCCGGTAATGCGGTAAAACTTCTTCATGAATATGGACTGGATGCAGAAGGCATTGCAAATACAGTTTTAGGAAATTTATAAAATAATTGAGGACGGACGAAAAAAGTTGTCAAAAAAATTTAAAAAAATTTCAAATTAATGATTGACAAATGATATTTTATCTGATAATATATCATTTGTTCGCGGGAATGCTGGAATTGGCAGACAGGCTAGACTAAGGATCTAGTGTTGGCAACGACGTGAGGGTTCAAGTCCCTTTTCCCGCATAAGAAATCCGATATTGGTAACAATATCGGATTTTTTGTGTTATAATACTCAAAGAAGCAGTGTTTGCACTGCATAGTTATTTAAGAGGGAACAATTTTGTATAAGAAAAAACATTTTTCAAAAATATATTTTATAGGGTTATTGTTGACATTTCTCCTGTTTTTATTCACAGGAAGGGAAACTTATACGCACTTGACGATGAACTATGCAAAGGATCCGTCAGGAGATGCGTATGTCACTGTCTATGGGGAAGATGAGATTTTGTGTGAAGGCATGGTGGAAGAAGGAGTCGCGGATTTGTATTTCTGGGGTTCAGACATCACCGGAATTTCGCCAATTCATTATGATGCTTATGAAGTATTATGTCTGGAAACCATCGAGATCAGGGTACACGGAGAACTGGTTGCAAGGATGGATGGGGAAAGGATCGTTCAATATTTTACGCCAAACGATGGGATTAAAGAGCTGACATTGACAGCGCAGGGGGCTTGTCTGACGACACAGGGTGATCAGCCGATTTTGCAGCTGACAGATGAACTTCGGGATATGATCGATCGAATGGCAGTATTTATGAGCATTTTGAACCTGCTGTTTTATGCGATTATCTGGACATTTGTTTACTGGTATTTATTTAAGGTGCTGGATATTCGAAATGATCACAGTTACAATAACTTATTGGATGCAGCTCTTGGATTTGTCGGGATTGCAGCAATGCTGATCGCATGGAACATTGCATTTACCAGTGCTTATGGCGGCACGGTTCACCCGGATGAAATGCAGACAAGAGCGGCAGTGGATTATTATCGAACCCACTGGATTCAGCCGGATGTACGGAGTGAATTTGTGGCAACGACAGTTTCCGGTTACGGCATGACCCGTATGTCTGAAATTAACTTGTATTACCTGTTCGCGGGTAAATTTGCAAATTTGTGTGGATTTAACATGTCCTTTAGAGCATTGGGAATGCTGTTGATAGCTGTTTTGTGCAGTTTTGTGTTAAAGAATATTAAGAAGGAACGATCGATAGCAATATTATTCTTTGCGACACCACAGCTTTGGTATCTGTTCTCCTATGCGACTTCGGATGCTTATGATTATCTTTTTACTGTATTTGCGGCTTATGAGGTGCTGGCAGAAAATAGTGCTCTCAACCGTATTTTGCGGGAACCATTCAAGAGCCGTCATTTGCCGGCATATCTTGGGGTTGGGTTCGTTTTTGCAAACCTTCTGATGGCAAAGAAGACGTTCTATGTGGTACTGGCAACGATTTTTATGCTTTTGTTGTATCGTCTGATTTTTGCAGGGAAGGACGAGCGGAAGAAACTGTTTTTAAAATATATCTGCCTGCTGGGCGTAGCCTTTGCAATTGTGCTGGTTCGTTATTTCCCGGATTTTGGCTATTACGGACTAAAGAAAGGTGCAGCAGTGGAACAGGTCATCGAAGCGACTGCCTTGCCGGAATATAAACCGTCCACTCCGGCAATCGAACAGGCAAAATCAACACTTCTTTTTGCAAAGGGAGTCACCTTAAAAGAATTTTTCGTAGACTGGAATTTCAATGCAGAACTGTTTAAGAATTATTTTGGTTACTATGGCATTTATAGCTTGGAGGCAAAAGACTGGTATTATACATTGATGGCAGGCTTGTATATTGCATTATTTGCTTCTGTAGGGCTTCTTGTCCATCAGAACATCCGACGTCAGAAAACGGCAGGCGAGTCGGTTTTACGAATCCGTTTGACTTATTGGACGATGTGGGCAATGATGATCTTAATGTATCTGTTGACGATTTATAATGCATATTTCGTGGATTTTCAGCCACAGGGACGCTATTTATTCCCGGCATTGCCGGCACTTGCATGCCAGATCGGTTTGTATAAGGAAGTGGAAGAAAATAAAATTGTGAGAACACTCATTACTGCCATTGCGGTGGTATCGTTGTATTCTTTCTATAAAATAGCATATCTGAATTTTTAAATAAAATATAGAGTTTTTATAAAATTATTAGCACTCAAGTTTTCTGAGTGCTAATTTTGTATTGACTTTTACTTTCTCAGGGATTAAAATACATACCAGATGGTCAGTTATGACAACCGAGGGAAGAAAACAAGTTTTAGAAAGAAGGAATAAATTTTATGGGCGAAAGACATGGAAGCTTATCAATTAACAGTGAAAACATTTTTCCGATCATTAAAAAGTGGCTGTATTCAGATCACGACATTTTCTTTAGAGAGCTGATCTCTAACGGATGTGATGCAATCACAAAATTAAAGAAACTGGAAATGATGGGAGAATATACATTTCCGGAAGATCACAAAAACAGAATTCAGGTACTGGTAAATCCTGAAGAAAAGACTTTGAAATTTATCGATACAGGTCTTGGTATGGATGCAGACGAAGTCGAAGAATACATTAACCAGATCGCATTTTCAGGAGCTACAGATTTCCTTGAAAAATATAAAGATAAGACAAATGAAGACCAGATCATTGGTCATTTCGGTCTTGGGTTCTACTCTGCGTTTATGGTAGCAGATGAAGTACACATTGATACACTTTCCTACAAGTCCGGTGCCACACCGGTACATTGGGAATGTGACGGTGGTACAGAGTTCTCCATGACAGATGGTGACAAGGCAGAAGTAGGTACCACAATCACTTTATTCTTAAATGAAGAAAGCGTAGAATTTGCCAACGAATACCGCGCAAGAGAAGTCATCCAGAAATACTGTTCCTTTATGCCGACAGAAATCTTTCTTTTCAAAGAAGGTGAAGAAATCAATGCATTTGATGTAGAACCAGAAGCAGAGGTCGCAGAAGGTGAAGATGCAGACGAAGCACCAAAGAAAACAATGCCGGTATCCTTAAGTGACACAACACCACTTTGGACAAAGCATCCAAATGAATGTGAAAAAGAACAGTATTTAGAGTTCTACCGCAAAGTGTTCCACGACTATAAAGAACCATTATTC
>CAZYUZ010000115.1:0-6810 GCA_964650775.1 uncultured Lachnoclostridium sp.
GATAGATCGCACGCATTTCAGCTGCTGCAGCCCATTCAGATTCGTCATGATAGTAACCGTGTGTAAATGTGATTGTTGGAAGTTCTCCATCAATTGCTGCTGGAGCTTCTGCTTCTTCTTCAGTTGCTGCTGGAGCTTCTGCTGGTTCTTCTTTAGAACCACATCCGATTACCATGGATGCTACCATCGCTGCACAAAGAAGTAAGCTAATGAGTTTCTTTTTCATAGTTTTTTGTCCCTCCTTAAAACTTTGTATTTCAACTGTAGCACTTAAGGAAGTCAGAACTGAATGAACGAAACCGTTTATTTTTCGCACTTTTTTGCCTGCGTTTTTTTCTTCATAATAAAAGCTGCACTTTCTTGACTATCGCGTCAAAAAAGTGCAACTTTTATTAATTTTTTATAATTGTCTGTTCTAAAGAATCGATCATCTTCTCCAATTCTGTTTCTGAAGTACATGCTTTCTCTATTGAAGAAGTAATAATTTCAATTGCCTCACTGTCCCATACCGAGGTAATCGCCTTTAGCTGAATACCTGCACTGTGTGATACTTCAAGTGCATTACCAAGTACCGGATACTTTTTAGCAATGACCTGGTTATCCACCTTCGGATTGGATGGTGCCTGCCCTGTCTCTGTGGCAAGTCTGGTCTGAGTCTCCTGACTTAAAATATATTTTAAAAATTTGATTGCCGCCTCATTTTCTCTCTCATCAGGACTTTCATACACTACATATCCGGAAGATGGTGATACATAGGACAACATCATTCCATAGTTTGTCGGATAGTTTGCATAAGCAATCTCATCACTGCGTTCACTACTCTGGATCACTTCACTCTCCCATACACCATTAAAATACATAGCAGTAGAACCTTCTATAAAATATTGTCTGGCATTTTCCAGGCTGTCTGTATTTTTAGAATAGCGATAAATATTTTCGAAATCTTTAATCACATGTTTAAGCGTTTCTGAATCATAGCTTTCCGGAATATCTGTTGCTAAGATCAATCCTTCGGTACTCTCTCCTCCAAGTCTGGCAAAAAAGAGATTTTCTACCACCTGTACATTTTCCAGCGCATAAACAGCTTCCAGCTTTCCACTTTGTGCATTCCAGCTTTCCAATTTCTCGCACACTTCATAGAATTCATCCCAGGTTTTAGGCAGTGCCGCTTCACCCTCCTCATCTACGATGCCTGCTTCAATAAAGTATTTCTCATTATACCAAAAGCCCATTACCTCAAGAGCATCTGGTAATGTATAGAGGCTTCCATCTGTATTTGTCCAAACTTCAAGTACAGACGGATGAATCAGTTTCATAAATTCTGCATCATTTCGAATATAGGTCATCAAATTCAGAAGCTTTCCTCGTTTGACTGCATTTTCCACGTAATAATACTGACCGTTGGTACTGACAATGTTTGGCATTTCATCCAGCGCCAGCATATCATTGGCTTTTTCCACCGCAATGGAGCTGTCAGAAGATGGCTGAGAACTTAAAACAATATCTTCATTCTGAGCATCAAAATCATCATAAATTTCCTGCATGATTGCATGGGCACGCAATGTACCTCCCCAGCCGTGGATAAAGGACAAATGTACCGGTTCAATTTCCTCATTCATCTGACAGCCGGAACTCAAAAATAATAAAAGCAGTAGCAATGTAACAACAAGTTTCTTTTTCATAAAGCACCTTCAAAAATTGTTGTAATCATTCTACTGCTTTTTAAGTTCTAATACAATGAACAAAACTATTTTTTAGAAAAACATCAACGAAATATCATTAAATAAAATCAGTACCATCAAGCCCATCAACACAGCAAATCCAGCCATATGAATGTATCCTTCCACTTTTTCCGGTACACGTTTTCTGGTAATAACTTCAATCAGCATAATGAACAGTCGTCCGCCATCCAAAGCCGGAATCGGAAGTAAATTCATCACCCCTAAATTCGCTGATAAGAAAATCACCATATTTAACATATTGATAAATACTGCAAAACCGCTGATTGCAGCACTCTGCTCGTAAGTATCTCCAATCATGCTGACAATTCTTACCGGACCACCCACATCTTCACGTCCTACCTGTCCGCTGACCATCATTTTCAGACTGTCAAATACCATGTGAATCCAGTATCCGACTTCTGCGCCGGCATATTTAATGACCTCAATCGGGTTATCACATTTGCTGTAAGCGCCACCGGTAATTCCCATCAGATAATATCCATCTTCCCCCATCTTTGGAGTGATTGTTGTCTCATATCGTTCTCCATCGCGCTCATACACAAGGTCAATCGGCTCTCCCTGATGAAGCTGAATATACATGCTGACATCACGGTAAACACCAATGTTACGTCCATTCATGGAAATGACCTCATCTCCTGCGCGAACGCCAGCCTCATAAGCCGGGTATCCGTCTATCATCTCTGTAATGATTGGTTTATCCACACCAATGCATACAACCATGATAATGGCACCCACAAACGCCAGAATAAAGTTAAAGATTGGACCAGCTGCAACTACAGAAATTCTAGTCCAAACACCCTTTTTATTAAATGCATTTTCTGCTTCTGATTCCTCATCCTCTCCAACCATAGCACAGGAACCGCCAAATGGAAGGATTCGGAGGGCATATTCTGTTTCACCAATCTGTTTTTTCAAGATTGCCGGACCCATACCAAGGGAAAACGAGGTAACACCAATGCCCCCTCGTTTTGCCAATAAGAAATGTCCAAGCTCATGAAAAAAGATCAGTAAACCGAAAATCAATAATGCAACGATTATACTCAACTTACCACCTGCTCTCAATTAATTCGTATACATTCGCTTCTGTCGCAAGTATTTCATCCACATTTGGAGCATCAATTTTTTCGATGCGTTCCATACATTCCCCGATGATTTCCGGAATTTCCAGATAGCGGATTTCTCTGTTCAAGAACTTCGCAACCGCTTTTTCATTTGCTGCATTGTAAACAGTTGGAATATTTCCGCCGTGTTTCGCCGCTTCAAAAGCGAGTTTTAATCCTGTGAATGTTTCCAGATCCGGTTCATCAAATGTAATCTGTTTTAATTTCCAGAAGTCCAGGCGATCACCCGGTAAAAATCTTCTGTCCGGATAATAAATTGCATACTGGATAGGAAGTTTCATATCCGGAGTTCCAAGCTGCGCAATCACTGCTCCATCTACGAACTCTACTGCAGAATGAATGATACTCTGTGGCTGAACAACCACCTGAATATGGTCCATATCCACATTAAAAAGCCATTTTGCCTCCATTGCTTCTAAGCCCTTGTTCACCAGTGTAGAGGAATCAATGGTAATTTTTCTTCCCATTGCCCAGTTTGGATGCTTCAGCGCATCCTCTACCTGAATATTTTCAAGGTCTGCTTTTTTTCGTCCACGGAAAGGACCACCGGACGCTGTCAATAATATCTTATGCAGCTGACCATGATTTTCTCCATTCAAACACTGGAAAATTGCACTGTGTTCGGAGTCAACCGGTAAAATTTTTACATTACATTCTTTTGCCAGCGGCATAATAATATGACCCGCTGTTACCAGCGTTTCCTTATTTGCCAACGCAATATCTTTACCCGCTTTAATCGCTGCAATCGTTGGTCTGATACCGATCATACCAACAATCGCAGTTACAAGCATTTCAGACTCTTCCATCTCGGCGATTTCAATCAGTCCTTCCATACCCGTTACGATTTCCACGTTTAAATCAGAAATCATCAATCGAAGCTCTGCTGCCTTTTCTTCTGTCCAGACTGCTACCTTTCTTGGATGGAATTCACGAATCTGGGCTTCCAGCAGTTTTACGTTATTTCCAGCCGCAAGACCCACGATATCCAAGTCCCCATTTTCTCTGGCTACCTCTAAGGTTTGTGTTCCGATGGAGCCTGTAGAACCTAAAATTGCTATTTTCTTCATTTTTTCCATATTTCAAATCTCCTATGCAAATGCAAACAATAATGCATAAATCAGAGGTGCGGTAAAGATTACACTGTCAAAACGATCCAAAATACCGCCATGACCAGGAATCAGCTTTCCGTAATCCTTAATGTCGTGCTGGCGCTTGATGCCAGATGCGATCAAATCTCCAAACTGGGAAATCACTGCTCCCACTGCACAGATAATTGCAAAATACAATGGTGCATTTGTCATCACCATGTAATTGTTCACCACTGCTCCATAAATTGCTCCAAGTAATGCTGCCCCCACAACGCCGCCAACTGCGCCTTCGATAGATTTTTTCGGGCTAAGTACCGGTGCAAGCTTATGCTTTCCAAACAGCATGCCCACACAATATGCACAGGTATCGCATCCCCAGGAACAAAGGAAAATTAACCATAATGAGAATAATCCGTCCTCTGAAATACGAATCTGGTAAATGTAAGATAACATCATTGGCAGATACAATAATCCAAGAATACTTACAAATACCTGCTCTGTGTTATATTTCGGATACTTTAATACATAAACACCTGCAACCGCCATCAGCTCAATTGCCAAAAACAATGCTCCGTTTACACTGCCATTATAGAAAAGCAATGCCAGATAGTATATGATTGCAAATACATAACCTATCACACCCAGATTTTTTTCAATTTTAAAAACCTTATAGAATTCATACAATCCAATCAATGAGATTGCAAGGCAGAATCCCCAAAGAATGTTTCCACCCAAGATACCTGTTGCAAGTAAAATCACTACCAATGCAATTCCACTTAATAATCTTGTAATAAACATTATGCCTCCTTAACGCCTCCAAAGCGTCTGTCTCTGCTGTTATATTTTTCAATGGCCTTTTCCAAATCTTCTTTGGTAAATGCTGGCCAAGGAACATCTGTAAAATAAAATTCTGTGTAAGCAAGCTGCCACATGAGGAAGTTTGAAAGTCTCTGTTCTCCACTTGTGCGGATGAGCAGATCAGGGCTTGGAATGCCTGCGGTATCCAGATATGAATCGAACATTGCTTCATCCATCTGGTCAGCCTCGATTTTACCGGCTTTGACATCTTCCATAATTTTGCGCACGCTTCTTACGATTTCATCGCGGCTTCCGTAATTAATCGCAATCTGGAAATTTAATCCACCGTTATTTGCAGATGCCTTTTCCAGTTCATCAATCTTTTCACGGATATCGTTATCTAATCCTGTTTTATCACCGATCACGCGAACTACCATATCGTTTTTCTCAGCAGTTTTTAAACAGGTCTTCATATAGTTACGAAGAAGCTTCATCAAAGCGTCTACTTCTTCTTTTGGACGCTTCCAGTTTTCTGTAGAGAATGCATAAACAGTCAGATATTTAATCCCCATCTTCCATGCCTCTTCACAGATTTTTTCTACTGTTTTCGCGCCTTCCATATGCCCATAGTTTCTAGGCATACCTTTGGCTTTCGCCCAGCGTCCGTTACCGTCTAAAATAATCGCTACATGCTGTGGAATATTCATATTTCTATTCTCCTATTAAAACGCGGAAAAGAGCAGATGTATTTCACCTGCCCTGTACTCCCTCAATTTTATACTTTCATGATATCTTTTGTCTTAGCTTCTACTGCTTTGTCGATATCTGCAACGAACTTGTCAGTCATTTTCTGAAGCTTGTTTTCAAGATCTTTCTGATCGTCTTCTGTCAGTTCGTTTGCTTTGTTCATTTTCTTAAATGTATCGTTTGCATCACGACGAATGTTACGGATTGCAACTTTTGCTGCTTCTCCTTTCTTCTTAACGTCTTTTGCAAGATCTTTACGACGTTCTTCTGTAAGCTCTGGGAAGATTAAGCGGATAACAGCACCATCGTTGGATGGGTTGATACCGATATCTGATGTTAAAATCGCTTTTTCAATTGGTTTGATCAAGCTCTTATCCCAAGGAGCGATCTGAAGCATTCTTGGTTCCGGAACGGATACGTTACCAACCTGCTGGATTGGTGTTGGTGTTCCGTAGTAGTCTACTCTGATTTTGTCAAGTACGTGTGGGTTTGCACGACCTGCACGGATAGACTGAAATTCGCCTTCTAAGTTTGCGAATGTTTTATTCATTTTCGTTTCAAACTGTTCTAATCTTGGATCTGCCATTCTATTGTCCTCCTATACGGTTACTTTCGTTCCTGTAAATTTTCCACTGACAGTATTTACGATACTGTTTTCTTCGTTTAAGCCAAATACGAGCATTGGCATTTTGTTTTCCATCGCCATGATAGATGCACTTAAATCCATAACGCCAAGTCTCTGGTCGATGACATCGCTGATGCTGATTTCATCATATTTCTTTGCATCAGGATTTAATTTTGGATCGCTGTCGTAAACGCCATCGATTGCTTTTGCAAGTAAGATAACATCTGCTTCGATTTCGATTGCACGAAGAGTTGTTGTTGTATCTGTAGAGAAGTAAGGGTGTCCTGTACCTCCTGCAAAGAATGTTACAACGCCTTTTTCAAGATTTTCTACTGCAGAGTCTTTTGTGAATAAATCTGCAATCGGGCCCATGCTAAATGGTGTATACACCTTTGTCTTCATACCAACGCTTCTGAACATTTCAGAAACATAAATACAGTTCATAACTGTTGCAAGCATCCCAATCTGGTCTGATTTTGGACGGTCAATGTTTTCGCTTGTACGTCCTCTCCAGAAATTACCTCCACCGATAACAACACCAACCTCAATTCCATCATCTACCAGTGTCTTTACCTGTGCTGCTACTTCTAAACAGGTTGCTTCATCGAATCCGGTATGTTTTTCACCGGCAAGAGCTTCACCGCTAAGTTTTAACAATACTCTTTTCATGTATTTACCTCTCTTTGAAA
>CAZYUZ010000116.1:0-3855 GCA_964650775.1 uncultured Lachnoclostridium sp.
TTCCCAGAAGCAGAGTATGTGGAAAAAGCAGGTATCACTGATGTGCCGGCAGAACTTCAAAAGCTGATTGACGAGTACAATTTGAGTGCTCCGGCATATAAGAGAATTTACAGCCTGAAGGTGCGCGATACGGAATTCCCGAAGACACCATCAAAGAAGATTAAAAGATATTAAAAAGTTTACTTATAGAAAATCCCCTTGGACGATTTGGACGCTCAAGGGGATTTTTGTATGAAAAAACATAAAATCTTAAAGTTTTATAGACGATTCTATGGTATGATATAGGAAAGTTACATAATGGATGGAGAAGATAAAAATATGAATTTTGATATAAACAAATTAGAATGGACAAGAGAACCGGAGAACTGTGTAATTACAGAGGGTAAGATTGAAATCGTAACAAAACCGCACACAGATCTGTGGCAGAGAACCTATTATCATTTCAGAAATGATAATGCACCAGTGCTTCAGATGAAAACAGAGGAGAAATTTTTCTCATTTATCGTAAAAACAGAGTTTGAAAGTAAGCACCGCTTTGACCAGTGCGGGATTGTAATGTATTTGGACAGCGATAACTGGATCAAAGGTTCCGTTGAATATGAAAATGAAGAATTTCAGCATTTAGGAAGTGTAGTAACAAACAATGGATATTCTGATTGGGCGACTACAGAAATTTCGGCGGGTATGAAATCCATGTGGTATCGATTCAGCCGAAGAGAAGATGATTATTGTATCGAATGTTCCACAGATGGTGTGAAATTCTCACAGATGCGTGTGTGCCATATGTGGAATGGCGGAGGAGAAATTCAGTTTGGAATTTATGCATGCAGTCCGGAAGATTCGTCATTTAAAGCAACATTTACGAATATGCAGGTAATAGAATGCCAGTGGCTTGCTCACGATGGACAGGCACCAGATGAGGAATAGATAATGGAAGACTACATAGTAGAAAAGAAAATGATTCCCTCCACGGGGCGTGATATTAAAATCTTAATCCTTCGTCCGATAAAGGTGAAGTGAATGTTGCATTCCAGATGCCGTTATATCCGATGATTGATAATGAAGATACAGAGAGTTCTAAAGATAACCGTGCGCCAGTTTGGAATACAAGAAAGAATCATAGTGCATGGAAACTGTATTTAAGAGGCCTGGAAGGGAAGAAAGTACCGGCTTATGCGGCTCCAGCGCGTCAGACAGATTATACAGGATTGCCACCGGCATATACCTTTGCGGGAGACATTGAACCGTTTTATTGTGAAACATTAACTTATATTGAAAATTTGCAAAAAGCTGGTGTGGAAGCAAAGGTGGATGTTTATCCGAATTGTTTTCATGCATTTGATATGATGGTGCCATTTAGCGAGGCGAGTGAAAAGGCAATTGCAGAGTTTGAAAAGCAGTTTTGCTATGCGGTGAAGCATTATTTTGCACCACAGAAGGATTAAAGCGTATGAAGATTATGGTAAGTGGCTGCCTGTTAGGGGAAAACTGTAAATATAATGGCGGCAATAATTATAGTGAGAAAGTTGCAGATTTTATAAAAGGACATGAAGTGATTTCAATATGTCCAGAATGTTTGGGAGGTTTGTCGACGCCACGTATTCCAGCAGAAATTGTAAATGGTGTCGTAACAAATAAAGAAGGACAAAATGTAGACGTAGAGTTTCGAAAAGGTGCAAAAATTGCGTTGGAAATCGCAAAAAAGGAACAGATTGACCTTGCGATTTTACAGTCCAGAAGTCCAAGCTGCGGTGTAAAACAGATTTATGATGGAACATTTTCCGGAACAAGAATTGACGGACGGGGCGTATTTGCAAGTCTGCTTGGAGAAAATGGCTTTAAAATGATTGATGTCGAGGATTTATAAAGGAGAACGATGGAGCGTATTTCAAATTACGAAATTTCAAAGCGCAGAGTGCAGGGTGAGTTTTTAAAATATGATCAGGAGAAAATGATTCAAAAGTTTGCGCTGGAATCTGACGAAAAATATTTATACATAAATTTTATCGGACATTTGTATCGAATCAATCGCCATACCGGTCTGGTTGAATGGTCAGAGGATGGCTTTGCGACCTGTGTAGAAGGCGAATATAATGAAGCTTTGACAATCTATGATCTGCTTTGCGACTCTAAAGATGACTGTCAGGCGGCGAATGATTATATCAATCTTCGAAGTATGTCAGCGATTCAGGGAAGTGCAAAAAAGCTTGGTGATGGACTATTTGACGGGAAAGATAAAATATTTGACCACAAGGATGAATTGCTGTGTGGAGTGTGTGAGAAATTAGGTGGAATCAAAGCGGGAAAAGGGGATGTGGCTTATGAAATCCCATTGTTTGATTTCTTAAAATGTAGGATTCAGCTCTGGAATTCTGATGAGGAATTTGAAGCACAGCTGCAGGTATTTATGGACAAGAACATATTGGATTTTATTCGTTATGAGACTGTCTGGTTTGCCGTGGGGCATTTGATGAAACGATTAATGGAAGAACTGGAGAAATAGGGGATAAGAGATGAAGTTAGCGATTATTGGAATGGGAATCATGGGATGCAGATATGCAAAGATGATTTCGGATGGTTTGGTTAAAGATGTAGAAATTACTGCGGTGACAAGAATCACACCAGAGAGAAAAGAAACGTTAAAAGAGATTTTTGAGCAGGGCGCAAAGATTTATCAAACAGCAGATGATTTGTTTGAAGCAGTAAGTAAAAAACAGATAGAAGTGGATGCTGCATTGATTGTAACACCTCATTTATCTCATGCAGAACTTGCTGTGAAAGCAATGAAACTGGGACTCCATGTACTCTGTGATAAACCGGCAGGAGCATATAGCAGACAGGCACGTCAGATGAGAGAAGAGGCGGAAAAACATGAAAGCCTGATCTTTGGCATGATGTTCAACCAGAGAATGAATCCGAAGCATCAGAAAATCCGAGAAATTGTGCAAAGTGGCATCTATGGAAAAATGAAACGTGTCAGTTGGACGATTACAGACTGGTATCGTCCGGATGGATATTATGCCTCTGGTGCATGGCGTGGAACATGGACAGGAGAAGGCGGTGGGATTTTATTAAATCAGTGTCCGCATAATTTGGATCTTTTACAGTGGATTTGCGGTATGCCGGTCAATGTTCAGGCGTTTTGTAATGAAGGAAAATATCATGAAATTGCCGTAGAGGATGAAGTGACAGCATATTTTACATTTGAAAATGGAGCAACTGGAACATTTTATTCTACAACAGGGGAAGCTTCTGCAATCAATCGTTTGGAAATTGCCATGGAAGATGCACTCCTAGTGTTTGAAAATGGAGAATTAAAGGTTCGTGAATTAAAGGTTCACGAAGCGGAATATAGAAAAACAGCTACCGATTATTTCGCTCAGCCGGAAGGAGAATGGAAAGATATTTCCTGCGTAGGAGCGGATTTAGAGCATGTGGGGATTTTGCAAAACTTTGCAGATGCAGTGGATGGGAAGACAGAGCTTTTCGTGAAAGGCTCTGAAGGAAGTAAGAGTCTAATGCTTGCAAATGCGATGTATTTATCTTCATGGAAAAAACAGATGGTGAACTTGCCGGGAAATTTGGAGGAAGAGATTGCTTTTGAAACTGAATATGAAGGCGAGTTTGCAAAAAAGGTGAATTAGTGATGATTATGGAGTGCTGGTTGAATGACCAGCACTTTTGAAGTTTAGAAGGTCTGGATTTAAAACCTATAATTCAACTAAATTTAATTTTTAGCAATAAAAATGCCAGACTTCTGCGTCTAATATACAAAGAGGGAGGTGAGAGCCTGTGAACAAAGAAGAATTTGGAAAACGAATCGAAAATATCAGATTAAGGTTATATAAGACAGCC
>CAZYUZ010000116.1:3955-6803 GCA_964650775.1 uncultured Lachnoclostridium sp.
AGACAGCCACGGAGGAATTTGATTCCCTGCCTTTGAAAGAAGCAATTCAAAGACTTCCAAAGGAATTAAAAGAAGTGATTATTTTACGGTATTTTGCAGGCTGCACCTTGATAGAGACGGCTGAAACTTTGCAGATTCCGCAGGGAACTGCAGCTACAAGACAGCGAAAAGCACTAAAACTGTTGAAACTGGAATTAAGTGAGGAGGTGTCAGAATGAATCGTTTGGAAGAATATGAAGTATTGTTAAATGAAATCGAAACAAATGTGCCGATGGAATTGGAACAGACACTTAAGCGCGCAGAAAAAAAGCATTTTCAGCGAAAAAGGGTCTTAAGACCGTTAATGAGTGTTGCAGCAGCATTTTTTTTGTTTGTTCTTCTGGTGAATTTTTCGACACCGGTGGCTTACGCCTGTTCGCAAGTGCCGATCCTTAGAGAACTGGCGGAAGCAGTGACATTTTCCCCATCTCTGACGGATGCGGTGAAAAATGATTATGTGCAGCCGATGAATCTGGCGCAGACAGATGGAGACATATCTGCAAAAGTGGAATATCTGATTGTAGACCAGAAACAGGTCAATGTATTTTACCGCTTATATTCAGATGTGTATGCAGAAATCAATGCAGACCCGCGTGTGCTGAGTGCAGATGGTTCGGCACCACCTCCATGCAGCTATGGCGCAAATGATTGGGATGTACCAAATGGTGAACTTCGCAGTATGAACATTGATTTTGTAGAAGAAAATGTACCAGATAGCTTAAGACTGATTTTAAAGGTCAGAGATTTTTCTATGCCGGAAAATGTAGTGCCGGAAGAGAGTGTGGAAGAGCAAATGTTCCATCCGACAGGTCCGGAGGAAGAAGAATATATTGCAGAATTTACTTTTCTCTTAGAATTTGACCCGCAGTTTACCGCGGCTGGAAAAGAAATTGTGGTGAATCAGACTGTAGAATTGGAAGGTCAAAGAATCAAAATTACAGATGTAGAAATTTATCCGACTCATTTAAGAGTAAATGTTGCAGATGAGGAAGAAAATACTGCATGGTTAAAACGCCTTGATTTTTACATTGAAACTGATTATGGAATGAAATTTGAAACAGTTTCAGAAGGAATCACTGCGACAGGTTCTGATGGAGATGGAAGCCTTGAGTCCTTTAGAGCAGAAAGTTCTTATTTTTACGAAGCAGATACATTAAAAGTGGTGATTACCGGGGCAGAATGGTTGAAAAAGGATATGGAAAAAATCTATATCAATCTGGAAACAGGGGAAAATGATGGACTTCCGGAAGGAGTAACATTCCACTCAGCAGAAAAATTGAAAAGAGGATGGCTTTTACAGTTAAAAGCGCTTCAGCGAGAAGAGAACCATTTTCATCAGATTTTAGCTCATAAGTTTTATGACAAAGACGGAAAAGAGTACGAAATACGAAGTAGAAGCTGCTTTAATGCAGAGGGAGAGACAAGTCTGGATGGTAAAAATTATATGATAGAAGAAGTACCATTGGCAGATTTTCATGATTCCGAAGTCTGGGTGATGCCGAATTATTCCCATGAATGGTTTGCAGAAAATCCAGTAGTTGTCGTAATTCAGTAATCAATGTTATAATATGTCCAGTTTACGATATAAAAGTGAGAGGGACAAAATTATGCTGCAAGATTTAACTTATGGACGACTGGAAAATGAATTTTATGATAGAAAACCAACAGAGATAGATTTAGTTATTTGTGTGCAAAAAAATTGTATTTTGGTAAAGCGCACAGAAGAATTCCATGTTACCTATCCAACGGTTGCGACAGTGAAAGAATGGGCAGAAAAAAATGGATGGAATGCATGGGGAGAAAATTGTTTTCAGTATGTGTTCCGCATGCAGAACATCAATTATTTCCTCTGGATGGGAGATGCAGGTGAACCAGTAGATGATGCGTTTCATTATGAAGAAATCCGCCAGTTAAGCCAGTTTGAGACAAAAGATGTCTGTTTTGCGGCATGTACAGCAGAGCATTTATTTGTATGGTATCGCAATAACCGATTCTGCGGGCACTGTCAGGCACAGACCATTCACGATAAAAAGGAACGTATGCTTCGCTGCCCGGAATGTGGAAATATGATTTTCCCAAGAATTTCCCCGGCAGTCATCATTGCAGTGACTAATGGAGAAAAATTACTGCTTAGTAAGTATGCGGGCAGAGCCTATACAAGATATGCACTGATTGCAGGTTATACAGAAATTGGTGAAACCATGGAAGAAACAGTACACAGAGAAGTCATGGAAGAAGTTGGTCTCCATGTGAAAAATATCCGTTATTATAAGAGCCAGCCATGGGGCAGAGATGGTGCAGTGTTGATGGGCTTTTATTGTGATCTGGATGGAAGTGACGATATTCATTTGGATGAAAATGAGCTTGCGCTGGCAGAATGGCATGAACGCCATGCGTTGCCGGCACATGATGATGGAATCAGCCTGACAAGAGAGATGATTCGCGTATTTGAGGAAGGAAGAGAACCTAAGTAATCATGGCATTAATTGAATTGTTTAAAAATTTTCGTGACAAATATATGAGAAGCTCTGTGGAAAAACTGGAGTTTCCAGAGTTTCCGCCAGATGATGAGAAAAGATATAAAATTATTTTCTCTGGAATCGTACAGGGCGTCGGCTTTCGATATGAAGTCTGGTTGATTGCAGAAAAGCTTGGACTTACCGGATTTGCAAAGAATCTGCCAAATGAAGATGTATTGGTAGAAGTACAGGGTCCGAAGAACAAAATTGATCATTTGATTAAATGTATGGAGTCCATACCAAGAATCGTAATTGAGGATAAAGTCCTTGAGGAATTGCCTTTAAAAGAT
>CAZYUZ010000117.1:0-6785 GCA_964650775.1 uncultured Lachnoclostridium sp.
ATAGAGGATACACGGGTAGCTACCATTGGTGCACCTTCTTTTGGATGACGCATTGCACAGATATCTGCATAGCAGGAAATCATGCGAATGGTATCTGATACACTTTCACCCTTTGCTGCAGAACTGCTTGCTGCTGATGAAAATCCTAAAACGTTACCACCAAGATTCATCATGGCAGCTTCGAAACTAAGTCTTGTTCTTGTACTTGGCTCATAAAACAGAGTTGCAAGTTTTTTTCCCGCACAGGCATGTGCGTATTTTTCAGGGTTCTTTTCAATGTCATTTCCAAGGTCTAACAGCTTGTCTAATTCTTCCACTGAAAAGTCCAAAGGAGTCATTAAATGTCTCATTGGTACCTCCTAATATTTATTTCTTTTCAACTACTTAGCATACACTATTTTACACTTTTTTTCAAGTAATGCATTCTTTAAGAATTAATTAAATGAACATCCAGCTGATTGAATGGGATTTTAATTCCAGCCTCATCAAAGGTCGCTTTTACTGCTTCTGTCAAACGGAATTTTACTTCCCAGTATTTTTCCGTTGGAGTCCAGACACGAAGTAACATTTTCACAGAGCTGTCTGCAAGCTCATCAACAGCTGCCATGGGCGCCTTTCCATCTTCTTTGAGTGTATCAGGATCATTTTCCCCAAGCTTTAACAATAATTCTTTTGCAAGCTTCATATCGCTGTTATAAGAAATTCCAACTTTGATGTCCAGACGTCTGGTATTTGCAGCTGTTACATTGATCAGACTGTTGTCTGCAAGCTGACCATTTGGAATGATGACCTTACGGTTATCCCCGGTCGTCAGCGTTGTATAGCACAATTGAATTTCACTGACCGTTCCTTCCAGACTCCCCTGAACCACATAATCTCCCACCTTAAATGGTTTGATCAATAATATGATCACACCACCTGCGAAATTAGACAAGCTTCCCTGTAAAGCAAGACCGATCGCCACACCTAATGAACCGATTGCGGCTACGATGGACGTTGTTTGTATTCCAAAACGCTGTAAGACCGTCAACGCCAGAATTATGTACAATCCGTACTTCACAAGCGAATCCAAAAACTGTATCAGGCCTGTATCTGCATTGTTTCGCTCCAGGGATTTTCTTAAAATCCTGCGCACCCAGTCAACGAGCTTTAACCCGACAGCGACGAAAACAAATGCCAGTGCAACTTCAATAATAAAATCAAGCAGTTTTGGTAGCAAACCTTCTAACCATTCGCTCAGCTTACTGAGTTCTTTTTGTACTTCTTCCGGACTTTTCAGATCAATGGCAGTTTCTGCAACTGCGAACAAGTTCTTCATCATTTATTTCTCCTTTTATTATTCAAGCATTTTCAGAAAATCCTCTTCTGAAATAATTGGAATATTCAGCTCCTTCGCCTTTTTATTTTTAGACGAATTAGAGGTTGTATCATTATTGATCAAATAATTTGTTTTACCGGTAACACTGCCTGTCACCTTGCCTCCTCTTGCTTCGATGACTGCCTTTACTTCATTACGGTTTGCAAAATGCTCCACGCTTCCGGTGATTACAAAATTCATGCCTTCAAAAATCTGGGCATTGGTATTTTCTTCCGGCTTTTCCACGTTTACTTCTGCCAAAAGATTTGATAAGATCTGCTGATTCTTTTCATTTGCAAAATATTCTTCAATTGATTTTGCAATGACTTCACCGATACCATCAATTGCAGAAAGTTCTTCGGCAGAAGCGCATTTCAGCTCTTCAATATCATAATGGTACTGTTTTGCCAGCATTTTGGCATTTGCAACACCGATATTCTGTATTCCAAGGGCATAGATCAGGCGCGGCAATGTCGTATTTCTTGCCTTATCTGCACTTGCAAGGATATTTTTGCAGGACTTTTCTCCAAAGCCTTCCATTTCCTTGATCTCTTCCGCAAAACGCTCTAATTTAAACAAATCTGCAAATTCATGAACGAAACCTTTTGCGATAAATTTTTCCAAAGTTGCTTCTGAGAGTCCCTCCATATTCATGGCATCGCGGCTCACAAACAACGTAAAGGATTTGATTTTTTTCGCCTGACATTCCGGATTGGTACAGTACAGCGCCTTGGCATCTGCAATCTGACGCACTTCTGTAGCACCACCGCAGGTCGGACATTCCTTTGGAATCTCTACTAGACCGCTGCGGGTCTTATTTTCCGCAATCTGCGGAATAATCATATTGGCTTTGTAAACTTCAATCGTATCGCCGATACCAAGCGCTAATCCTTCCATAACACTGATGTTGTGTACAGAAGCGCGGGATACGGTGGTTCCTTCCAGCTCTACCGGTTCAAAAATCGCAACCGGATTAATCAGTCCGGTTCTGGACGGACTCCACTCGATTTCTTTTAAGGTTGTTTCGCGAATTTCATCAGCCCATTTAAATGCAATGGAATTTCGCGGGAATTTCGCGGTACGTCCAAGACCTTCTCCATAAGCAATGTCATCATAGATTACCACCAGCCCATCTGAAGGAAAATCATTGTTTTCGATTCTGGAAGCAAAGTTCTGTACGCTCTCTTCCAATGTTTCTGCAGTTACCATTTCATATTCAACAACGTCAAATCCCTGACTTTTCAACCAGAGCATCTGTTTTTCATGGGAATTCTCAAAATCCACACCATCAGCTTTTACGAGGGAGAACGCAAAGAAATTGACATTTCTCTTAGCTGTAACCTCATTGTTTAACTGACGCACGGAACCGCTGCATAAGTTTCTCGGATTTTTATATTTTGAATCCGCATCTTCAATCTCTTCATTGATTCTATAAAAATCAGAATAAGTGATGACTGCCTCACCGCGCAGCACCAATTCTCCCTGATGCGCAATGGATAACGGTACATTTTGAAACACTTTGGCATTGTTTGTGATCACCTCACCTACCTCACCATTTCCACGGGTGACAGCCTTTGCAAGTTTTCCGTTCTTATAGGAAAGCACGATTGTTAAACCATCCAGCTTCCATGATAAAATTGCCTTCTGATTTCCCATCCATTCCTTTAAAGCAAGTACATCTTTTGTCTTATCCAGAGATAACATCGGCTTTTCATGTCGCTCCTTTGGAAGCTCTGAAAGTACCTCATAGCCCACATTGACCGTCGGACTGGAGGCAAGAACGATTCCAGTCTCCTTTTCCAATGCCACAAGCTCATCATAAAGCGCATCATATGCAAAATTGCTCATGATTTCTTTTGTACCCTGATAATAGGCTTTTGACGCCTCATTCAGCTTCTTTACAAGTTCGTTAATTCTCGCTAATTTACTATTCATGAACTTCCCTCACTGTCTCACTGGAAGAATCTTTCATCAGTTCCAGCAGTTCTTTCATTTCTTTCGGTGTCACTTCTCTATAAGTACCCACTTTCAAATCACCCAAATGAATATTCATAATGCGGATACGTTTCAGTTTCGTCACTTTATATCCAAATGATTCACACATTCTGCGAATCTGGCGGTTAAATCCCTGTGTCAAAATGATTCGAAAGCTGCATTTTCCCGTCTGCTCCACTTCACATTGTCTGGTGGTTACATCCAGCTCTTTTAAGTAGACCGGAGCCGCCATTCCCTTTAAAAATACCTCGTTAATCGGCTTGTCCACCGATACAAGGTATTCTTTCTCGTGACGGTTTCCAGAACGCATCATTTTGTTGACCAGATCGCCCTGATTGGTCATGAAAATCAACCCTTCCGAGTCTTTATCCAGTCGTCCCACCGGATAAACTCTGCAAGGGTAATTGATAAAATCTACAATATTATTTTTCACCTGTTTACTGGTGGTACATTCAATTCCTCTCGGCTTATTCAGTGCGAGAAGAACAGGGCGGTCCGTTTTTGTCAGCACCTTTTTCCCCACACGCACTTCCTGACCTTCTTCCACCTGAACGCCAAGACCTGCCTGCACACCATCCACATAGACCTTTCCTGCTTCAATGAGCCGGTCAGCCTCTCTTCTGGAACAATACCCAATATCACTTAAATATTTATTCAATCTCATATCTTTTCTCTACCTGTTTTTCTCTATGCTAGTATAGCAAAGGAAAGAAATCTCCGCAACCTGTGCATACAAAGCACAGATGCGGAGACTTATCATCATTTATTCAATTATTCTGCTTCTTCCAGATATTTTGTCATGCAATAACCGGTTGTTCCCTTATATTCAATCTTGCTCCAGCCATCGCTGTAGTTTTCGATTACTTTTACCAATTCATTTTCATAACCGGTAGCAAGTCTGTCACTTTCTGCTGTACGTTCTTTTCTGATACGAACAGTTTCTTTGAACTGCATCTGTTTATTTACAGAAGATACTTCTGCATTTTCTGAAGTAGTGGTTTCTTCTGTAGTTTCTGTTTCTTCTTCCTCTTCTGCTTCTTCAGCTTCCACGCTCAGCATTGGAACACCTTCTGTGCTTGTCAGGAATTCAGTCTTACAGTAACCAACCGTACCGCTGTATTCAATCTTACTCCAGCCATCTTCATAGCTTGCGTAAACTTTTACTTCTGTACCGTTCACGATTGTGGCAATCATTCTTGTTTCTGTAGAACGGCCTTCTCTGATACGAATACCATCATTTACAGTTGTTTTCACAGGTTCTTCTAATTCTTTTGCGTCACCTTCTGACGGTTCTTCTGCATCTTCATCCTCTTCTGCTGCCTGCTGGGATTCTAACATTGTTTTTGCAAATTTACCAAGGTCTTCATCCTCTTCCAACAACTGCTGATAGCGTGCATCTACCTCTGCAATCACCGCTGCAACATCTTCACTCGTTGCAAGCTCTAACACATAGTTGGTCAGTTCTTCCGGAGCATCTCCATTAAAAATGCGATAGTCCCCGTTATCATCTTCCACTACATAGAGTGCCATAATCCCCGGTGCAGATGTTTCAATATTGTAAATCTTCATTTCGTAAGAAGCAAATACTACAAAGGAATCTTCTTCCAACCCATTTTTTGTATAACAGGTAATATCATTATAGGATTCGATATAGTCTTTCTTTTTCTCAATGGTCATGATTTCTTCTTCTGTCAGTACATCAACGGCTTCTTCTACCATCGAAATATCTCCTGAAGAAAGCCCTTCGAAATACTTCTTCAGCAATTCGTTGATTTCTTCATATGCATCCACTTCCAATGGATTCTCATCCACCACTTCTTCCTCAGCGGATTCTTCAGTTACAGCTGCAGTTTCTTCTGCCCCCTGTGGTTTTTCATCATTTCCTGAAACCGCTCCGACGATCAGCACAACGATCAGTACGATCACTGCAATCAATGCTGCAATTGCCAGATAAACTTTTTTATGATCAAGGTCTTCCCATTTCACATCACCAATCAGTTTTTTCCATTTATTATTAGAACTCATGTAATCCTCCTTAAAAGTCTGCTTATCATTCTAACGCACCTGACTGGATTCGAACCAGCGACACCTGGCGTCGGAGGCCAGTGCTCTATCCAGCTGAGCTACAAGTGCTTATCCCTGTGCAAAACCAAAGACTGTCCCTATCATACACTAAATGAGCGGGACTTTCAAGCCCCGCTCGTTAATTTGTCATATTTTCGTCACATTTCTGTAATAATATTGCCATTAAAATAGTAAATACTGTCTGACAACAGTTCTTCTTCTATCATGTGATTTTCGTTGACATCCCTTACAATTTCCTTTAAATGCGCAGGATTCACATGTATTTCTTCCGGCGCGATTAAAAATTCATGGATGCTGGATGGCAGCAGATAGTAATTTTTTCCAACGCACTCAAAAATACGTTTTGGAATCTCCGGATACAGGAGAACCGATGCACCATTGATGCCATTTTCATTACTCAGCATAAAGAGCGGACTCTCTGGAACCGGTCCAAACATATAACCTTCCAGGTAATCAGATAATGGTCTTAACACTGGCGGGCACAGTTTTGGCGTATTCTCTTTTGCACACTGGTATAACATAGAAATCGGCATCTTCCAGTAATTCATATGCTCATTTCTGATCAAAACAGAACCATTTTCAAATTCATTTACCGAAATCATCACATAAAATATAATTGCAAGATCCATGATTGGCAGATTTGGAACTTCTTTTAATAGTTTCTGATTTCTTTCTGCATTGACCAGCTTATAAACGACCAGATGTCTGATCTTCCTAAAATCCAGAATATCCTCATAGGACCACTCAGGCGCTGAAGGCAGATTCTCTATACATTCCACCAAATGGTCTGCCAGCTCTTCCAGTGCTTCTCCCTGACAATATTTTTTATAGTAGCCATCCAGATAAATGATGGGCGCCGTATTCTCTCCGGCTTTTTTGACAGAGAGTCCCACAGCAATGACTCCATTGTTCTTTAAAATCTCCTGTTTTTCTACCAATTCTGCATCAAAAACTTTTGTTTTTACACATTCTAACATGGCGGATATAAATTGTTCGTAATTCATAAAATACCTCTTTATATAATATATTTCTAAAAATGCGAACCCCTCAAAATGCATTTTTTAGACGCGTATAAACAGATATCATTCAATTAACAAAATTACGGAAATATCGATGCGACTGCATCTGACAAACGAAAAAAAGAAACGGGTTCCGCATTATAACGGAACCCGGTAAAATGCTTAAACTTAAGCTCTGGAGAGATATTCTCCTGTTCTTGTGTCAATCTTGATCACTTCGCCCTGTTCGATGAATAATGGAACGTATACAACTGCTCCTGTTTCAACTGTTGCCGGTTTTGTAGCACCAGTTGCTGTATCACCTTTGAAGCCTGGTTCTGTATCTGTGA
>CAZYUZ010000118.1:0-6734 GCA_964650775.1 uncultured Lachnoclostridium sp.
AATCACTGCTACCCAGTTCTTGATGTAATCTTTGCCTTTAGCTTTTTCCATACCATGAAGGGTAGAAATACTTGCACCCATACAAATAGTTGTATCTACAACGCTCAGCGGTGCAACTGCACCTAAAGTGTAGCATCCAATATCACCTGCAGCATGGATTTTCAGTTTATTCAATACGGAGAAAACGCTTCTATGTGGACAGCCTGGACAAAGGATTGGAGGTCTTGCCGGTACTTTTGCTGCTGCGTTTAATTCTAATTCTTCTTTTAATACAGCTTTGCGAATCATGTTTGCACTGTATTCACCCTGTACTGTGAAGATTTCTTTACCAATGCACTTGATTCCCCAGGATTTAATCTGTTCTTCAAATACTGGTTCAAGCTCTTCAAATATGTATAATGTTTCCACTTTGGATGCAAAATCTTCAATGAGTTTCTTTGGAAGCGGATGAACCATACCAAGCTTTAATACACTGGCATTTGGACATGCTTCTTTGACATACTGATATGGAATACCACTGGTAATGAAACCAATTTTTGTATCGTTCATTTCCACTCTGTTGATTGGCATTTCACAACCATCTTCGATCATATCTTTTAATCTCTGTTCCACATGTACATGACGACCTTTGGCATTTCCAGGCATCATAACAGTTTTTGCAGGATTTCTTTCATATGGCACGTCGATTGGTTCGCATCTCTCTTCTAAAGTAACAGGACCCTGAGAGTGAGCCAGACGTGTTGTTGTACGCACGATGACTGGTGTGTCATATTTTTCAGAAAGGTCAAAAGCATATTTTACGAAATCTTTTGCTTCCTGAGAGTCAGATGGTTCTAAAACAGGCACCATTGCTGCTCTTGCAACACATCTTGTATCCTGTTCATTCTGAGAAGAATAAAGACCCGGATCATCTGCTGCAACTAATACAAGACCACCATTGACACCAATGTAAGATACTGTGTAGAGTGGGTCAGACGCAACGTTCACACCTACGTGTTTCATAGATGCCATAGAACGTACACCGCTGATAGAAGCACCGATTGCAACTTCCATCGCAACCTTTTCATTTGGAGACCATTCTGCGTAAATTTCCGGATATTTTACAATATTTTCACTAATTTCTGTACTTGGAGTACCAGGATAAGCTGCAGAGACTTTCACTCCTGCTTCATAGGCACCTCTGGCAATGGCTTCATTGCCAAGCATGATTTTTACTTCACTCATTTTCATTTATCCTTTCTATCCCTGATAGTTTAGCCCATATTCTGATCTGCAATCAGTTTGTCTGCACCATATTTTTCACGCAGCTTTGGTTTTTCGATCTTTCCGGTCGGATTACGTGGAACCTCTGCAAAAATAATCTTATGTGGACGTTTGTATCGTGGCAATGCCTTACAGAATTCATCCAGTTCTTCCGGTTTCATTAAGACTCCTTCTTTAATCTGAACGATTGCTGCTGCGATTTCACCAAGACGTTTGTGTGGAAGACCGATTACCGCAACATCATGTACTTTCGGATTTGTACGGATGAAATCTTCAATCTGTACCGGATATAAGTTTTCACCACCACTGATGATAACGTCTTTCTTACGGTCTACTAAGAAAATGAATCCATCTTCATCTTCCTGTGCCATATCTCCTGTGAATAACCAGCCATCTGCAAGAACTTCGTTTGTCGCTTTTTCATCACGGTAGTAGCATGTCATAACGCCAGGGCCTTTGACTGCAAGTTCCCCAACTTCACCCTTAGCCACTGTGTTTCTATTTTCATCTACAATTTTTACTTCCCATCCATATCCTGGCTTACCAATGGCACCAACTTTATGAATGTTTTCCACACCTAAATGTACGCAGCCTGGTCCGATAGATTCAGACAGACCATAGTTTGTATCGTACTGATGATTTGGGAAGATACTCTTCCATTTTTTGATCAAACTTTTTGGAACCGGCTGAGCTCCGATATGCATCAGACGCCACTGGTCTAATTCATAATCATCTAAGTTTACTCTGCCGCTTTCAATGGCTTCTAACATATCCTGTGCCCATGGAACAAGGAGCCATACGATGGTGCATTTTTCCTTGGATGCAGCTTCTAAGATAAATTCCGGTGCAGTACCTTTTAAGAGAACCGCTTTACCACCGGAAATCAAGCTTCCGAACCAGTGCATTTTGGCACCTGTGTGATATAAAGGTGGAATGCAAAGGAATACATCATCTTTTGTCTGTCCATGATGATTCTGTTCTACCATGCAGGAATGTAATAATGCTCTGTGTTTATGTAAAATTGCCTTCGGGAAACCTGTAGTTCCTGAAGAAAAATAAATTGCTGCATAATCTTCATCTGTCAATGCAACCATTGGCGACTGACTGGAGCAGTTTGCTGATAAAGAATTATAATCATCTGCAAAGCTTGGACATCCCTCTCCAACGTAGATTAAAAGACGTCCTTTACTGATGCGGTCCGCAATCTCTTCCACACGTCCGATAAACGGATTGCTGAACACTAAAATATCAACCTCTGCAAGATTTACACAATATTCGATTTCATCAGATGAATAACGGAAGTTCAATGGCACTGCCAAAGCTCCTGTTTTTAAAACACCAAAGTAAATTGGAAGCCATTCTAAACCATTCATCATCAGAATCGCTACTTTGTCACCTTTTTTCACGCCTCTCTGAAGTAAAAGGTTCGCAAAACGGTTTGCCTTCTCGTTGAAAACACCCCAGGTGATTTCTCTTCTGTAGCTGGTCTTAGGAGTTGGCTCAATCAGTTCATATTCTTTCCAGGTTACCCTTCTGTCTTCTTTGATTTCAGGATTAATTTCCACCAATGCGATATCGTTTGGAAATTCTCTGGCATTTCTCTCTAAAAAGTCTGTAATAATCATAAATTTCTCCTCATATGCCTTTCTAGCATTTTAGCACTTTAAACCAATGAACTGATTATAGCAAAAGAATTGCATAAGGTCAACTAATCAATTCATGAAAGATCATATTTTCTTCTTATAATTTACAATAATAATTCCAATGCAGACGAAAGCTAATGCAATCAAAGTCTTTAATTGAAAGCTTGTACTTTCTCCAAGAATGATTGCAGATAGAAGCACGCCAAAAACCGGTGTACAGAAGCCAAATACAGCAACCTTTGATACAGGATTATGTTTGAGTAAAAGACTCCATAAGGTGTAAGCTCCTGCTGAAATAAATGCCATATATAATAGAAGTAAAAGCCCCTGCGCTGTCACCACATGGATTCGACCACCCATGAAAAATCCAGCAATCACCATAATCAGACCACCAACGGTAAACTGATAGCCACTCAGCATTACCGGGTTTTCATCTCTTCCATAAATTTTGATAAAAACAGATGATAAAGCATAGGCAAAGGCAGAAATCGTCAAGAAGCCATCTCCTAAAAAATTAAAGTTCATGTCAAACTCTCCACCTAAATTCACAATGACCACTCCTGCAAAACCTATGATACATCCAATCAGCTTCTGGCTATTCAGCTTTTCCAGTCTAAATAATAAGCAGGATACCAAAATTGTAAAAAACACATTCACTGCATTGACGATAGAACCTTTCACACCTGTGGTATGAGCTAGGCCGATATAGAAAAATACGTATTGCAGCACCGTCTGCAAAAGGCACAGCTTAAACACTTTTGGGATTGCTTCTTTGGATGGTTTTAATATCTTCCCTTGCAAAGCAGAACCTGCCAAAATTACCAGCACACCTGCCAATGCAAAGCGAATGCCCGCAAACAAAATCTGTGCTGTAGAGTCACCTGATGGAATTTCAAATAATTGATATCCTAATTTAATACATGGGAAGGCGCTTCCCCATAATAAACAGCAGAGCACAGCTGTGAAAACAACAATGCTCTGTTTTTGAAGTATATTTTCTTTATTTTTCATTCTTTTTCCCCTTATATTCAGAAAGAACTAATCCTAAGATGGCAAGAATGGTTCCCACCGCTGACATCCATGTAACCCTAAATACAAATAATTTAATAAGTACTTAGGCTTCCTTCTTCTTTTAAGAAAATGCTTGCCAGAATCACTGTAAAAAACGGAGATACAGACACAATGACGCCAACATTAGATGCCATGGTAAGGTTAAGCGCAATATTTTCCATGAGATAATACATAGTAATCCCGGTAAGTCCCGCCGCCGCAAAGGTCAGCTCCTGTTTTAAGGTAAGCCCTTTCAGCGGATGAGGATATACAATAAAAAGAGCCATCAATCCCAAAAGCAGGCGAACAAACAAAATTTCCACCGGTTGAAAGTCTGTCAGTAATACTTTCGTGGAAATAAACGTAGTTCCCCATACAATAATGGTAAAGATGGCTGCCAAATGTCCAAATAATCTTTTGTTTTCCATAATATTCCTCCAACACAAAGGCTATTATATCGCAATGTGGTGAGGAATGGTAGTTTTAATTATAAATTCTATTTTCAATTTCTGCTTTCGTTGGCATCGCAGGGATTGCACCACGTTTTTCTACACAAAGACTTGCAACTGCATTTCCATAATTGGCAAACGCTGCTGCATCTTCCAATGACACTTCGCATGGCTCTTTTCCGCTGTCTAAAAGCTGAGTTAAAAAGCCGCCCCAGAACGAGTCTCCGGCACCGGTCGTATCCACCATCTGTACCTGATATCCTTTTACGTGCTGACATCCTTCTTTTGTACAGATTAGTGCTCCATCTGCTCCTAATGTAACCGCAACGATTGAGATTCCATTTTCTACAAGCCTTTTCGCTGCCATTTCAGGATCTGAGATACCAGTTAAAAGCTCTGTTTCTTCATCGGAAAGCTTCATCACATCGATATAGGACAACACCGAACGCATGCCTTCAATCGCTTTTTCCCTGCTATCCCACAATGGTGCACGGTAATTCGGGTCATAAGAGATGATGCATCCATACTCTTTCGCCAGTTCTAACGCATAAAAAGTCGCACTTTTTGCCGGTTCTGATGTAAGAGAAAGAGACCCTATATGAAACACCTTGCTATTTGCAATCAATTCTTTTTTGATTTCCTCTTTTGTAAGACAGGTGTCTGCTCCAGGTTTTCGCGCAAAAGAAAAACTTCTTTCTCCAGAATCAGATAACGCTACAAATGCAAGTGTTGTAAATGCATTGTCATCTTCCAGAAGTCCCTCCGTACAAATATTATTTTCTTCTAAAACACTTTTTAAGAATGCTCCATGCATGTCTTTTCCAACTTTTCCGATAAAAGCAGTCCTTTTACCACATTTACTTAAACAGGTAAGCACATTGGCTGGTGCTCCTCCCGGATTCTGTTCAAAAATTCTCTGACCCGCGGCAGATTTTCCACACGGAGTAAAATCAATTAAAATCTCACCTAAAGCAGTCACATCAAACATATACGTAACCTCCACTACTGATATTCGAAAATCATATGTATACTATAACATATAAGATACTTTTAAGCAAAAGCAGCAGAGGCATTACACCTCTGCTTTTAATACTTTCTTTGTAAACTTTTTTGCTTTATCCTTACATTTTCCACAGGCTTTCCCAACCTTAGTTGCCTGTTTTACTTCTTTAAATGAGGTCGCGCCTTCTTCTACGGCACGAATAATATCTCCCTTGGTAATTTTGTAGCAGGGACAAATTACTTTTTCCGGATTCATATTAAAGTACCAGGGATGGAGCCGCATAGACGCGTGCTCCAAGCTCGTTATCAAGCATGTACAGACTCTTTGGATCATCTCCAAACAACTCGAATTTCTTTACTAAATTATCTGCGTTTGTTTCTTCTTCTCCCTGCTCTTTTACAAACCAGTCTAAAAACTGCATGGTACGAAAATCTTTTACTGAATATGCTGCATCATAAATGTTGTGAATCAAACTTGTTACATACTGTTCATGTTTTAAACCTTCTTCCAGAACCGCTTTCGCACTTATCAGTTCGACACCTGGTTTTGCAATCGCTTCCAGTTCAATCTTTTCGCCGTTGTTCTGCAAATACTGCACAAACAACATTGCATGGTCTCTTTCTTCCTGTGCCTGAATTTTATACCAGTTTCCAAAACCATCTAACCCTTTGTCATAGTAATAATTTGAGAAATCAAGGTAAAGATACGCTGAATAAAATTCTTTATTGATCTGCTGGTTTAATAGGTCTATAACTTTTCTATCTAACATAATTTCCTTCTCCTTTTAAATTTCTGATTTCCAAAGTCCGTGTAAGTTACAATATGCAAATACTGCTACTGGTTTCTCTTCACCAAGTACAAATTTTACTTCCGGTGCATCTTCTGGATTTAAGTAATGGAAACGTCCGCCGTTTTCTGTTTCAAGATATACCCATTCAATCCAGTGCTCTGCTGACATTGGGTGGTCGACTGAGCCCACATTCACTTTTACAATTCCGTCATTTACTTCCACCACTGGAATATGTTTTTCTCCGCTGGCTTCTACTGTGTTTGGAATAAGTTCCTGCATTCCTAAGCCACAGCATTCGATTTCACCAATGCCTTCATGAAGCTTTGTAATTAAGTTGCCACAATATTTACATCTAAAAAATTTTACTTTACTCATATGATAATCCTCCTGGATGTGTTTTGTTTTTTGTTGAGATTATCATACGATATTTTATATGGATGTTCTGTGACAATATCACCTATTTCCCTTTATTTTACATAGAAAAACGAAAAGAAACTCAGTTCCGCCTTGTTACAAAAAAGAGAATGACATAAGTC
>CAZYUZ010000119.1:0-6703 GCA_964650775.1 uncultured Lachnoclostridium sp.
CATGGATCAATATGCATGGTGTTGTTTATTCTGCACTGGCAGGAATTTATAACAAGATCAATGTCGTAATTGGTATCGTGTCAAATTCTTTTACTGCAGCAGGAAGTACCATGGTAGGACAGAATTTAGGAGCAAAGCAGTATGAAAGAGTTCCAAAAATCTTAAGAACCGTTGGTTTTTGCACAGTGCTGATTTCAACCGTGTTTACTGTAGTGATCGGATTTTTCCAGGAATCTGTTTACATGCTTTTTACTTCGGACACAGCTGTTCTGGCAGAGGCATATATTTTGCTGATTCCGATCATTCTGAACTTTTATGGATCAGCAACCAGAAGTATTGCGTTTTCTTTGATCAATGGTTCGGGAAATACCAAATTAAATTATGCGGTAGCAGTTTTAGACGGTATTATCAGCCGAATTGGAATTGCAGCGCTGTTGGGCTTTGTCATGAAAATGGGCTGTCAGGGCTTCTGGTATGGAGATGCGCTGGCAGGCTTTATTCCGATTGTTATCGGTATGTGCTATTTTATTTCCGGCAGATGGAAGAATCGATAGAGGAGCTCATATCCAGCCATTTCTTTGCAATCATTTGGTGTCCGGCAGCTGTTAAATGGATACCATCGGTTGTAACCTCGGAATATACTTGAGATTTTGCTTTCGCAATCAGGTCTTCCCAAAGCGGAAGAAAAGATAAACCGTTTGCAGCGGCAAGCTTCATGATCGTTTCATTCATTTGATGTAATTCCGGTTCCCAAGAGGCATATTCTGCCGGATATGGGAAAATAAAAGGTTCCATCAAAAGGATCGGACAGTCTGTCATCATACGAATATCGTCAATCAGTGCCTGATATTGTTCATGAAATTCTGCCAGACCTACGGATGGAGTAATGCCGGTATTTTTGATGACTGCCAAGTCATTGATACCGATTAAGATAGTAATAAAATCCGGTTTTAAGTTTAAGCAGCTGCGCTTCCACAGGCGGCGCACTGCTGGAACTGTAAAACCATCATTTCCTTTATTTAGCACCTGATAGTTTTTATCAGGTGTATTTATTTTGGAGGTAATCATGCGGACATAGCCGTATCCTAAATTTTCCGGGTCAAAATAGTGGTTGCAGTCTGTGATGCTGTCGCCTAAAAATAATAATGTTCTCATAAGTACCTCCGATAGTCTTCTAACAGACATTATACTCGAAAAGGGGCGTATTATAAATACGCCCGCAGTTCTTTTCTAAGCTGATCTTCAATAGAAATCAGTCGTTTGCACAAATCTTTCACCTTCGAATTTGCTCCCGGATACTGATTCATATATTTATACAGCGATTTAATCCCCATATTACATCCGTCGGTAATTAAATCTGCTGCTGTCTCGTCCGTGTCATTCATCCCCATTTTCATACTGGTCTTCATCTTGGACATGCTTTTGCCATTGGATTCGGGTCTTTTTCTTCACATCCATATTCAATGAGAAGTGCATGAATCTCATTTCCCAGTTTCTCGTGATGGTCCTTTGTCTCATCAAGCAGCTTTTTCAGATTGACATTTTCTACTTTTTCTAAAATATCATCCAGAGAACTGACTGCCATTTTTGAACCTGCATCGCATTCTTTTAAGAGTTTGATTGTATCTCGATCTTCCATAAGAACCTCCAAAATTATTTATATTTAATATGAGCAGAAAATGAAAGAAATATTACAGACGATATCATTCAGAATTGATATTTTTCATAATCTATAAATAAGAATGCTTTTTAAAGGACTTTTATAATATGAAAATTAATTGGAAATTACTGGTGATATGTATTGCAATTCCGCTGGCAGTCGGAGGGCTCTCAGCATTTTTAACCGGCGGTGGAATGGAGATTTTTGAAAGTGTGAACAAACCACCGTTGTCGCCGCCAGCATGGCTGTTTCCGGTTGTATGGACCATTCTCTATACACTTATGGGGATTTCAAGCTATTTGATTCTGACTTCTGGTGCAGGCAAAGAAGAAGTGCAAAATGCCCTCTCCATTTATGCCTATCAACTGACTGTAAATTTCCTATGGCCTACATTTTTCTTTAACTTTCGCTGGTTCTTTTTTTCATTTTTATGGTTGCTGCTGTTAATCTTCCTGGTCGTAGCAATGATTCGGGAATTTTACAAAATATCGAAGCCTGCGGCATATCTAAATATTCCGTATCTGGTGTGGCTGATTTTCGCAGGATATTTAAATTTCACAATCTGGTGGCTCAATTAAATAAAAATTCATAAAAGTTTCCGTCTTTGAAAGTTTTTGCATATATGATAAAATTTATTTGAATACTGTATTAAATAAAAGTGGGAAAGTGAAATTATGAGAAGAAATAAAGAAAAACAAAAGATGGAGGCCAGCGTAAAATCGTTTATCACGGCAATCCTGGTGATTTTTGTGATGATGGTGTTAACTTACGCGCTGACATTTATCATTCCGGGAGGATACATTCCGTTCTGGAAATGGATTCTGTCACCGATTTTAGTATTGTTTGGAGAAGATAATGGTTCGCTGATTGCAATCATTGCACTGCTGGTGGTACTTGGCGGTGTGTTCAACAGCCTTGACAAATTTGGAGTGTTAAGACTTCTGCTGGACAAGGTGACAGCAAAATTTGGAAAAAGCAGAAGAGTGCTGCTGGCAGTGATTCCGCTGTTTTTTATGACACTTGGCTCTGTAGCAGGCTCTTTTGAGGAATGCGTGCCACTGGTGCCGGTGGTTGTAGCACTGGCAATCAGACTTGGCTGGGATGCGCTGACAGGGCTTGGAATGAGTATCCTGGCGGCAGGCTGTGGCTTTGCAGCAGGTGTGTGCAATCCTTTTACCGTAGGAGTAGCGCAGGAACTGGCGGGTTTGCCGATGTTTTCCGGTATCTGGATGAGAGTGGTCTCATTTGTGGCAATCTATGTGCTCTTGATGATCTTTTTGGTTGTGCATGTGAAGAAAGTGGAAAAGCCTATGGATGGAAATGCACTGACAGATGCAGACACAGGAAATGTTAAACAGATTGGGTATTCTTCCGGAAGCAGACTCTGGAAACTTGTGATCACATTTAAAGATGGTGTTGTCAGCGTATTGCCAGGAGTGCTTTTGATTTTGATGGCAAACTCCATTCGATTTACTTTGATGGAAGGAAATATTTTGGATGTCATTTTGCAGGGTGCAATTTCTCTGGCGTCAGGTATGCCGCGCTGGGGTGTGCTCCTGTTCATTTACGGACTGGTACTGTTCTTAAACTTTTTCATTCCGTCGGGTTCGGCGAAAGCATTTTTATTGATGCCGCTGATCGTGCCGATGGCAGAAGCTTTTGATATTTCAGCACAGCTTTGTGTACTGGCATTCGTATTTGGAGACGGTTTTTCCAATGTATTTTACCCGACCAATCCGGTGCTTTTGATTTCCATTGGACTTGCCAATGTAAGCTATGGCACTTGGGCGAAATGGAGCGGAAAATTCCAGCTGATCAATCTGGTGCTAACAAGTGGATTGTTGCTGTTTGGACTGGCAATTGGATATTGCTAAGGGGAGGCTGTAGATGAGATTAAAAAACATTTTACTGGTAGTAGAAGATATTGAAAAATCCATTGCATTTTACAAGGAACTTTTTGGGCTGCAGGTTCTAAAAGATTTTGATGGAAATGTGATTCTGACAGAAGGTCTCGTGTTGCAGGACCGCAAAATCTGGGAACAGCTGGTGGAAAAAGAAGTGACCTATGGAGGCAATGCTTCTGAACTTTATTTTATTGAAAATGATCTGGAAGGATTTCAGGAGAAGCTGGATCACAGCTCTTTTGAAATCAACTATGCGCACAAACTGAAAATTCACAGCTGGGGGCAGAGAGCAATTCGCATTTATGATCCGGATGGTCATATGATAGAAATCGGAGAACCTTTATAGATAGTAAAGAAAAGCCAAAAACAGCATCGGTTCAGTTTAGTGACCGATGCTGTTTCTGTATTCTTTCGGAGTTTTTCCGATATATTTTTTGAAAATTCGCGTAAAGTAGTTGATATCTGAAATACCGCAGTGTAGTGCGATTGTCTGGATCTGCATATTTGTTGTATTCAATAAAAGAACACCATATTCGATGCGTTTTCGGTTTACATATTCCGTTAATGTAAGACCGGTTTCCTTGCGGAAAAGCGTCGATAAATAGCTTGGACTGACATTCAGAATCTGTGCATGTGCATTCAAAGACTGGTCAGCAGTCAAGTCTGTTTCAATGCGAGTAATGACTTTCTGAATCAGAAGAGAATAATCCTTCATAGAATAGTTTTTCACAAGAAGACCATATTTTCGAATCATTTCCCGCATTAGTTTTTTTCCATTTTCTGTAGAGCTAACAGTCTCAATTTTTCTGGCAAAATCAGAAGAAACCCGGTCAATATGTATCGGGTGTACCATGCCGCTTTCGGCTGCTTTTCGAAGAAGCGTATTCATGGTAATACAGTAGTTTTTAAAGTTTCTTACAGGGTCTGCCAAACGTTTTTCAATGTCGAATAAGGTGCTGCTTTCAAAGGAAATTTCCGCCTTATGATAATTCCCCTGTGCAATATTTTGCATGAATCGGTTTTCTGCTTCATAGCGTTTTTCCAGAAGATTCATCTTAAAAGAAATATCTTTCTGGTCTGTAATAGAATCTGTAATTTTGGCAGGAATGGCGCTGATATATTTTTCAGACAAAGAATGGGTGACTGTTTTTATCGTATAATTATCTGTGCTGCCCCAGAGGGTTTCTGCAAATGCAGTGAAAATAGCAGTAAACGAGGTAGGGTCTGATATCAGTGTAATGCCTGCGTAATACTGTATAAGGCGTTTGCTCAGCGTTGGAGGAACCTGATATTTTTCAATGGCTCTGAAAATATCCTGCTTTGTAAAATCCTGCTCAGTGTAAGGTCCAATGACTAAAAAGGTTTTGTCATCAGACTTATGTTCCGGGAGCATCATGACGATATAATTGCAGAAAAAATCATCGGATATTTTGTAAACCGTATTTGACTGGGAACGGTGCAAAAAAGAACGGAATGATTTTCCATAATCCTTTTCAATTCCTAAAAATTTGCGTAGTCCAAGATCTACGTTTTCATCTAGTGGTTTTTCGCTGTTGATGATATGCATTTTTAAATGAAATTGAGACAACAGTTTTTCTAAAAACCTTATTTCTGCTTCGTATGCCATAAGATACCTCCTGAACATATAACCAGTATCTGATAATTTTTTTGGGAATGCAAGATATGATAAAAATTATGCTATAAAAAATAAAAATTATCCTCACACTAATACTGTGGAAATAGTAGTATAGTAAAAGAATTATGAACTAGATATGTATTGTTAAGAGTAATGAAAACAAGTTTATTGAATCGTAAGGAGAAATGAAATTTGAGAAACGTAATTAATTTTAATAAAAAATGGTCTTTTACAAAAATGGCAGATGCAGTACCAGAAACAATGCCAACAAAATGGGACATCGTAAATCTACCACATTCATGGAACGCAATTGATGGTCAGGATGGTGACAACGATTTCTACCGTGGCACATGTTACTATGCAAAACAGTTTATGAAAGCTTCTTTACCGGAAGCAGACAAATATTTCTTAGAAATCAATGGTGCGAACTCCTCTGCAGATGTATATGTAAATGGAAAACATCTTGCACATCATGATGGTGGTTACTCTACATGGAGAGTAGACATCACAGATGCGCTGGATCTGAATAACTTACTTATAATTGCAGTAGACAATGCTCCAAATGAAGTTGTATACCCACAGATGGCTGACTTTACATTCTACGGTGGTCTGTACCGTGATGTGAATATCATTGCAGTTTCAGAATCCCATTTTGATTTAGAATATTATGGCGGCACTGGTATTCGGGTGACTCCAATCATCGAAGGAACAACTGCAAAGGTCGGTGTGGAAGCATTTGTAACAAATAAAAAAGAAGAGCAGATTATTGCATACAGAGTGAAGGATGCTGAGGGAAATATTGTAGGAAGCATTACATCGGAAGACACAGCGGTTATTTTTGAAATTGAAAATGTGCATTTATGGCATGGAAGAAAAGATCCTTATCTCTATACAGCAGAAGTTGCATTAATTGATGGAAAAGAAGTTTTGGATGCAGTATCTTCTCGTTTCGGATGCCGTACATTTGAAATTGATCCGGAAAACGGATTTATCTTAAATGGTGAAGAATATCCACTTCGTGGTGTATCCCGTCATCAGGACAGATGGGGATTCGGTAACGCTTTGTTACCAGAACACCACGAAGAAGATATGGATTTAATCTGCGAAATGGGTGCAACAACCATCCGTCTTGCACACTATCAGCATGATCAGTACTTCTATGATCTTTGTGATGAAAGAGGTATGGTAATCTGGGCAGAAATTCCATATATTTCTAAACACATGCCTACAGGCCGTGAAAATACAATCTCTCAGATGAAAGAACTGATCGTTCAAAACTACAATCATCCATCAATCGTTGTTTGGGGGCTCTCTAACGAAATTTCTATCGGCGGCTCTGATGATGATTTGTTAGAAAACCACAGAATATTAAATGATATTTGCCATGAAATGGACCCTACAAGATTAACAACCATTGCAGCGGTATCTATGTGTCCATTAACAGACCCATACCTTCAGATTCCGGATGTGGTATCTTACAACCATTATTTTGGATGGTACGGC
>CAZYUZ010000120.1:0-6669 GCA_964650775.1 uncultured Lachnoclostridium sp.
CGGCTTTGTTCATTTTTGCTTCTTTTTCTTCGTATTTATCCACAACCTTTTTGTTTGCTTTCGCCTGCTGGTTCTGGACGTGTCTGTTGTTATCACGATTCTTTTCTAATGGTTTTTCTGGTGCCGGAATATCCATACCGCCACGTCTGTTATTGTCACGTCTTTGTCCGCCCTGTCTGTTGTCGCGGCTATCGCCGTCTTTATCTTTACCACCGAAATCTTTGTTAAAATCCTTATTAAAGTTTCTTCTGTCACCTTGCTGACCGTCTCTGTTAAATGGCTTTCTTTCGCCATTTGGCTGACCATCTCTGTTATATGGGCGTCTTTCCCCATTCTGCTGACCATCTCTGTTATATGGTTTTCTTTCGCCATTTGGCTGGCCATCTCTGTTGTATGGACGTCTTTCCCCATTCTGCTGACCATCTCTGTTGTATGGACGTCTTTCTCCATTCTGCTGGCCGTCCCTGTTAAATGGACGTCTTTCTCCATCCTGCGGACGTGGACGTCTCTCAGCTGTTTCCGGACGTCTTTCTCCATCCTGTGGACGCGGACGTCTTTCTCCGTCCTGTGGACGTGGACGTCTTTCTCCGTCCTGTGGGCGTCTTTCTCCATCTGGACGTGGACGTCTCTCTCCGTCTGGACGTGGACGTCTTTCATTTTCTCTTTTCTGTGGATTTGGTTTTACACCGCCTCTGCTGTTCTGCGCATTATATAATGCAACGATTTTCTTTTTCTTTGGAGCTTCTTCAGCTTTTGGTGCTTCAGACTTTGGAGCCTCTGCCTTTGGAGCTTCCACTTTTGGTGCTTCTGTTTTTGGAGCTTCCACCTTTGGAGCAAATGCTTTTTTTACCATTTCCACCTGGCTTTCATCGATTGCACTTAAGTGGCTTTTTACATCTACACCGTTTTTGTTCAGTACATCGATGATTTCTTTGTTTGATCTATTTATTTCTTTTGCTAATTCATGTATTTTCTGTTTGGCCATTTATTCTGCTACCTCCGCTATTCTCTCTGCCTCAATAAGTCTCTTTTCGATAGATTTCGCAAACCCTTCGTCTGTTACCGCCAGAGAGGCACGAAATTCTTTTCCCATGGAATGTCCTAAATCATCTTTTGTTCCGTAAGTATACATTGGTACTTCATAGTAGCTGCACATATTGCGAAACATCTTTTTTGTATTGTCTGACGCCTCTTCCGAAACGATTACCAAAAATGCTTTTCCGGTTTTTACTGCCTTTTCTGTTGCAAATTCACCACTGACAGTTTTTCCGGCTTTTGTCGCCATACCAATCATTGAAAAAATCTTATTCACCAATCCCGCTAAACTCCTTTTCTAAAGCTTCGTATACTTCCTTCGGAATCTGAACCTTTAAGGAACGTTCCAGACCTTTGTTCTTTGCAGCCATTTTCAGGCATTCTGCTGATTTACAAAGGTAAGCACCTCTGCCGTTTTTCTTTCCTGTGGTGTCCAGTACAATCCCTTCCTCACATTTCAAAACGCGCATCATTGCTTTTTTCTCTTTCATTTCGTTACATCCGGTACATTTACGCATCGGAATCTTTTTTACTGTACTCAATCTATCACTTCCTAAAAACTATTCTTCTACAGGCACATCTTCGTAGTCATCTTCGTAATCGTATTCGTCATATTCTTCTTCGTATTCTTCCTCTTCATATACGTCATAATCAAGGAATCCTTCGATTTCTTTTGCCTGTGTTTCAGACTTGATGTCGATCTTGAATCCTGTCAGTCTTGCTGCAAGACGTGCATTCTGTCCTTCTTTACCGATTGCTAAAGATAACTGGTAGTCAGGAACTACAACTTTTGCTGTTTTTTCATCTGGATCTGCTAATACTGCAACTACTTTTGCAGGGCTTAATGCATGTTCAATTAAGATTGCAGGGTTTTCATCCCAGTTGATGATATCAATTTTTTCGCCGCGAAGTTCTTCAACGATTGCATTGACTCTTGCACCGTTCAGACCTACGCAAGCACCTACTGGATCTACATCCGGGTCATTTGACCAAACTGCGATCTTTGTTCTGGAACCAGCTTCACGAGCAATGCTCTTGATTTCTACGATTCCTTCTTTTACTTCTGTTACTTCTGATTCAAATAATCTCTTAACGAGTTCCGGATGTGTTCTGGAAACAAGGATACGTGGTCCTTTTGTTGTATCACGAACTTCTAAAATGTAAACACGGATACGTTCTGTTGGCATGAACACTTCGCCTTTTACCATTTCATTTTCGTTCAGGATCGCATCTACTTTACCTAAGTTTACGCTTACATTTTTGCCAATGTATCTCTGAACAACACCTGTTACGATGTCTTTTTCTTTTCCGTAGTACTGGTTGAAAAGAACTTTTCTTTCTTCTTCACGGATTTTCTGTAAGATTACGTTTTTCGCATTCATTGTAGCAATACGGCCAAATTCTTTGGATTTTACTTCAATCTGTACGATATCGCCAAGTTCGTATTTGCTGTCGATCATTTTTGCTTTTGCAAGGCTGATTTCCATGACATCATCTTCTACTTCTTCTACAACAGTTTTTTCTGCAAATACTTTATATTCACATGTTTCATGGTTCATCACAACTTTGATGTTGTCTGATTTACCGAAGTGGTTTTTACAAGCTGTTAATAAAGAGTTTTCAATTGCTTCAAGCATCGTTTCTTTACTGATATCTTTTTCTTTTTCTAAGACGGTGAGGGCTTCTAATAATTCGTTATTCATTTTCTATTTCCTCCAAAATGTTATTTCATATATACACTACAACAGTTCAGCCATTCAAAGCCACAGTGCGCCTTTTACACATGCAAGCATGACACACCTGTCTGTAAACTCTGCTGCATGGCTGAACTGTTGATTAAAATTCAATGTACTGTCTGATCAGTGCTATATCTGCGCGGGCAATGGTCATCAGCTCTCCGCTTTCCATCTGCAGTGTTACAGATTCTTTGTCCCATGCATCTAACAGACCAACAAATTCTTTCTGTTTATTGATTGGTTTGTAGGTACGAACTTCTACTTCTTCCCCTAAATTTCTCTTGAAATCCTTATCTTTCTTTAAAGGTCTTCCAAGACCCGGAGAACTTACCTCCAGAATATAAGCATCTTCAATTGGATCTTCTTTATCCAGAATTTCTGAAAATGCACGGCTGACAAGCTCGCAGTCATTGATATTGATGCCGCCTTCCTTGTCAATGTAAATTCGCAAATACCATGTTCCGGCTTCTTTCACGTATTCAACGTCTACCAGTTCAAAGTTGTTTGCTTCCACTAATGGCAGAACTAATTCTTCTGCTTTCGCTTCATAGATTTCTCTCTTTGACATCGAAAAATCTCCTTTCTATATTCAATTGTATTGTAACAGTCAGACATACAACAACAAAGAGTGGACTTTCGTCCACTCTCTGCAAGGTCTACTATGTTACGCATATATTATAGCACAAATTCATTTGTTTGCAAGTGCTTTTTTACTTGAATACATCTTTTCCGTCTATGTAAGTTGCAATGACATTTGACTGACTTTCAAACAGACTGCCGTCCATCAGAACAATATCTGCATCCTTTCCAACTTCTAATGAGCCAACACGATCCGCTACTCCTGCATGTTCTGCAGCATTGATCGTAATCGCCTTCAACGCATCAAATTCTTTCATGCCTTCTTTCACTGCAAGTCCGGCACATAACCTTAAGTACTGCTGTGGAATAACTGGTGCATCTGTAATGATCGATACATGACATCCTGCATTCGCAAGGTCTCCTGGTGTTTTAAAGGATAAATTTTTTAATTCAAATTTGGTGCGATAACTAAGGGATGGACCAACTGCCAGCATCACATTTTCTTTTGCCAGCTCTTCTACAATCAGACTTCCCTCCGTCACATGCTCTAACGTAATTTTCAGATTAAATTCTTTCGCGATACGAAGTGCAGTAAAGATATCGTCTGCACGATGCGCATGTGCTTTTAATGGAATCTCACGATGTAATACCGGAAGCATCGCCTCTAATTTAAAATCAAATGGTGGTCTTTTTGTCAGATCATCTCCTGCCGCTTTTATTTTCGCATCATATTCCTGAGTTTTAAACAAAATTTCTCTTAATTTTGCAGCAGTTGACATGCGGCTGAAATTATTCTTATCCTTATAGCAGCGCTTTGGGTTTTCTCCAAAAGCACATTTCATTGCCACACGATCATTCATCACCATGTCGTCTACACGTTTTCCGACAGTTTTTATAGCAATAAAGGTACCGCCTACCACATTTGCACTGCCAGGTCCTGTACATACGGTTGTAACCCCGCCTTCTCTTGCTTCTGCAAAAGCAATATCCATTGGCTCAATACAGTCAATGCCTCGAAGCTGTGGTGTGAGAATGTCTGTCATCTCATTCACATCATCCCCTTCAAAGCCAATGCTGCTTCCTATGGTTCCCAAATGAGAATGAGCATCGATAAAGCCCGGATACACATGCAACCCTGTTGCATCTACCATCTCACATTCTGCCGGTACTTCCAGATTTGTTCCTATTTTTACAATTTTTCCCTGATCAATCAAAAGATCTTTGATTTCCGGATTTTCATGCACTGCATCAAAAACCAGTCCGTTTCGAATACAAATCATATCTTTTTCACCTCTTTCGAAAATTATACGCGCTTATTTTTTCGTTCCCTTAGAGTTTCTGGCAGCAACCTTCAAGTTGCTTAATACCATTTCTTTTTCTTTATAAGTAATGGTTGGTGAAGTTTCTTTATTAAACACATAAGCCAGCTCGATTTCATCTTTTGCACCAAGCTTGATACCGTGATTACCTACGGCAGTCTTTTTCATTTCCGGAATGTCGGAAAGCGCAAGTTTTAAGAAATAGCCTGCCTTTGACTGGAGAACGACAAATTCGCTCTTTTCCAGTCTAAACACGCCAATGACTTCATCGCCATCAGCAAGCTTTGTAGACGCAATGGTCTTTTTCGCAACATCAAATTCTGCACCTGATACAATCTTCACCATACCGGTCTTTGTTGCGAATAACAGTTTTTCTTCAAGAATCTCACTGAGTGCGAATACATTCACAACCCGCTCTGATGCGCTGTCAAAGTTGCTGTAATTATCAATTGGCACACCCTTGTCTCTGAATTTACCAAATGGCACATCCATAACCTTGATCTGATGCATCTTGCCGCTGTCTGTAAACACTGCAAGTTTTCCAGTATTCATTACCTGAACCACATAGCGATTTTCATTGTCTGCAGCTTCTTTGTTACGCTCATAAGTGGCCATATCAATGGTCTTTGCATAACCAAAACGGTCCATCAGGAACATCACTGGTGCTTCTTCGATTTTCTTTTCCTCATAAACTGCAGCCTCAGCATTTTCAATGACGGTTCTTCTTGGACGGGAATATTCTTTCTTGTAGCCATCCATTTCCTTTAACAGAACCTTTGTCATAGTCTTATGGTTTTCTAAAACATCCATATAGAATGCAATTTTCTTTAAAGTCTCTTCGTGTTCGCGAATGAGCGCTTCCACTTCCAGACCGATCAACTTCTGAAGTCGCATTTCCAGGATTGCCTGGGTCTGGCGTTCTGTAAAGTGAAGCTTTTTCGCATCTTCTTCGGAAGCTTTGGAACGGAATTTAATGTTCTGTGTTTCGCCTCGTGTCAGACATGCTTTCGCATCTTTCACATTTTTACTTCCTCGTAAGATTTCAATAATTAAATCAATAACATCGCAGGCTTTGATCAAACCTTCCTGGATTTCCTTCTTGTCCAGTTCACGATTCAGCAGTGTCTTATATTTTCTTCCAGCAAGCTCATACTGGAAATCTACGTAATGCTCCAGTACCTTCTTTAAACCTAATGTTTCAGGTCTGCCATCTGCAACTGCCAGAATATTTACCCCGAAGGTATCTTCCAATTTTGTCTTTTTATAAAGAAGATTTTTCAGATTTTCAACGTCTGCACCTTTCTTTAACTCCAATACAATACGGATGCCTTCTTTGGAAGACTGATTGGAAATATCTACGATATCTGTTGTTTTTTTCGTTTCAATCAGATTTACTGTATCATTCAGGAATTTGGCAATATTATTTCCAATCATGGTGTATGGAATTTCCGTAATGACAAGACGCTGTTTGCCGCCTTTCACATTTTCCACTTCTACTTTTCCGCGGATCTTAATTTTCCCCATACCGGTTTCGTAGATGTCTTTTAATTCATCTTTGTTGATGACGATACCACCTGTTGGAAAATCCGGACCCGGCATAATTTCCAGAAGCTCTTCTGTAGTAATTTTGGGATTTTTCATGTAAGCCTTAGCAGCTTCCATCACTTCTCCAAAGTTGTGTGGCGGCACATTGGTCGCCATACCTACCGCGATACCCTCTGTACCGTTGATCAGAAGGTTTGGCACACGTACCGGAAGGACTGTCGGTTCTTTTTCTGTCTCGTCAAAGTTTGGCATAAAATCTACCACATCCTTGTCGAGGTCATTTAAGAACACTTCCTGTGTTACTTTCTGAAGTCTTGCTTCTGTATATCGCATTGCCGCAGCGCCGTCACCTTCAATAGAACCAAAGTTCCCGTGACCGTCAACCAGCGGCATTCCTTTTTTGAATTCCTGTGCCATCACGACCAGCGCATCGTAAATCGAGCTATCCCCATGTG
>CAZYUZ010000121.1:0-6663 GCA_964650775.1 uncultured Lachnoclostridium sp.
TAGCTGACCCGGTTGTATCTCCAGCCTTCACAGACGGCTTAATCGGTACACCAAACGAATTAAAATTAAAATATCTTGCTGATAACGATTTTGCAAACCTTAGCGGCGCAGAATTAAAAGAAGCAATCTCTAACAGTATCAAAGCAAAACAGGATAACTTAGTAGGTAATATGGCTTCTCAGGGTACAACACCTAGACAGTTGACAGACCTTCTTGGATCTTTATGTGACTTAACATCCGGTTCAGGTGATAAAGGTACACCAATCATCCTTATCCAGGGCTACTTTGATAACTACACAACAGACTAATAGATAACAAAAAAGAGATGATTTATCATCTCTTTTTTTAATTAAGAATACAAAGAACGCCTCGAGGCTGCGCTTAACCTCGGCTTATCTTTGTATTCTTAGTTTCTAGATTGTTGTACAAACCACCATCTCTTATTTACACCACACATGTTCTAATCCCTGTGCCATAATCGTCATAACGTGATCATCTGCCAGTGAATAATAAATGGTCTTTCCGTCTCGTCTGGATTTCACCAGGTGTGCCTGCTTTAAAACTCTTAGCTGATGGGAAATTGCACTCTGCGTCATCTCCAGCGCATCCGCAATGTCTTGCACACAAAGCTCTCCCCTGATCAAAATATCCAGAATTCTGATTCTCGTAGAATCCGAAAAAATTTTAAATAAATCTGCCAGCTTGTATAAAGTTTCTATATCGTGATGAATTACATGTTCTTCGCTCATAAATGTCAATCCTTTCTGTCGCTAACACTATTTTAAAGGAATTTCCTATTTTTTGTAAAGCACCCTGATGGAATTCATGACACAGATCATAGCAACTCCGGTATCCGCAAATACTGCCATCCACATGTTGGCAAATCCTGCAAGTCCCAAAATCATAACGAATATTTTCACCGCCAATGCAAATACCACGTTCTGGATTGCAATGCGGTTTGTGCTTTTTGCAATTCGAATCGCTTCTGGAATGGATTCCACACTGGAAGTCATAAAGACTGCATCTGCCGCTTCAATTGCAGCATCCGCGCCGCTTCCCATAGCTGCACCCACGTCTGCACCAGCAAGTACCGGCGCATCATTGATTCCATCGCCGACAAACATGACGGAGCCATATTCACCACGAAGCTTCTGCAGTGTTTCCAGCTTTTCCTGTGGAAGCAGTTTTGCATAAACCTGATCGATTCCAACTTCTCCTGCTACCGCTTCGGCACTGGCTCTCTCATCACCCGTCAGCATGACAGTTCCAAGTCCCATTTCTTTCAAATGTGCCATTGCAGATTTTGCATCCTTCTTTATTGTATCAGAAATTACAAAATATCCCGCAAATCTGCCATCCACACCTACGAACACTACAGATCCTGTAAACTCCTCTTCTTTTACAGAAACATTGATTCCATTTTCCTCTAAGAGCTTCTGATTACCACAGTAAACTCTTCCCTGCGGCAGGAATGCACTTACCCCCCTGCCTGCGATTTCTTTTAACATAACCGGACGATCCAGAGATAAATCCTGCTCATGAGCCGCTTTTACAATGCTTTCCGCAATTGGATGTGTGGAACGCTGTTCGCAGCTTGCGCAGATACGAAGCAGCTCTTTTTCAGAATATTTCCACATCGGTACAATTTCCTGCACTTGGAAGTTTCCTTCTGTTACAGTTCCTGTCTTGTCCATGACAACAGCACCAATTTTACTTAAAAACTCTAAGGATGCACCGCCTTTAAATAAGATACCTTTCTTAGAACCTGCACCAATTCCTGAGAAAAATGCCAATGGAACGCTTAAAACAAGTGCACATGGACAACTCATAACTAAGAATGTCAGCGCAGTATATACCCAGTAATTCCAGTCACCAGTGACAACCGATGGAATGATTGCAGTTGCCATCGCAAGGAATATTACGATTGGTGTGTAAACTTTGGCAAATCTGGTAATAAAACGGTCCAGTTTTGGCTTACTTGCCGCTGCATTTTCCACGGAATCCAAGATTCTCGTTACCATTGATTCAGAAAGCGGCTTTTCCACTCTCATCATCAGCTGACCGGAAGTATTGACACATCCGGAAGTCACTTTGCTGCCGCTTTTTACTGCCACCGGCACCGGCTCTCCCGTAATCGGTGAAGTATCAATACGGCTCTCTCCAGACATGACCACACCATCCAGCGGAATGCGGTCTCCCGGACGAATCAGCAAAACATCTCCAATCTTTGCTTCTTCCGCAGCGATTTCCACCGCCTCTTCGCCCACCATCAGATGAACGGTTTCCGGTCTTAAATCTACTGCATCCATAATCTGACTGCGGCTTCTCTCCACCGCTTTTTCTTCAAAATATTCTCCAATGCGGTAGAACAGCATAACCCCTACCGCCTCCGGATATTCCTGAATCACAAATGCCCCAATTGTGGCAATGCACATCAGAAAGTTCTCGTCAAAAATCTGTCCATGAGAAATATTTCTTGCTGCCTCAAGGAGAATTTTTCCTCCAAGAATCAGGTATGCCACGACAAATACGAGCAATGCCGGCATTTCCATATGGAAATGATTCAGAATATTACCAGCTATAAACAGAATTGCTCCTGAAGCGATCACCGGAAGATCTCCCAAATCCTTCTTCTGCTCTGCTTTTACATCCTTGCCGGAAGTCTCTCTTGCTTTAATCTCTCTCGGCACCACTTTCACCTGCGATTCAATGGAACTGCAGATTTTACGAATTTCCTCAAGATAGGCATCCGGCTCCTCTGCAGTTACGCGAAGCTGCTTTGTGGCAAATGTAATAGACGCTTCACTGATTCCCGCAAGTTCTCCGATTTTTTCTTCCATTTTGGCTGCACAATGGGCACAGCCCAAATTTTCCAACATATATATTTTTGTACTCATAGGATCCCTCCATGATTTTATATTTAAACATATGATTAATTGTTCATATATTAATATAATAATATATCCTGCAGTCTGTCAATAGAACTGTCACATTTTGTTAAAAATCTTTTTATTTTAAAAAAGTACTGAAATTCTAAATAAATTCTTAATTTTCTTTAGAATTACTTTAGAGACCCGTCATATTTTTGTCACAAATCCTTGCTATATTATAACTGTAGCAAATACATATCAGTATTTCATTCATAACACTTGGAGGGTGAAATGCCCTCCACTCCCTCGACTCATAAACGATGAAAATCGTTTGACTATAAAATCCTAATCTCTCCTAAAGAAAAAGAAAACACCGTCCGGCCAGACGGTGTTTTCTTTTTCTTTTTTTATTTACATGACTGCGACCCAGCCGTACATGACGATAAAGTGGCAGATACTGCCTCCCATCACAAACAGATGGAAGATTTCATGGGAACCAAAATATTTGTGCTTCGCGTTAAAAATCGGAAGCTTCAGTGCATAGATGACACCGCCGATGGTATAAATGATTCCTCCTGCCAAAAGCCACCCAAACGCTGCTGTCGGAAGACTGTTTAAAATCTGGGTAAATGCAAGAACACAGATCCAACCCATGCTGATATATAATACGGATGAGAACCACTTCGGACAAGTCACCCAGAACATTTTTACAACAATTCCCAAAAGTGCAATCCCCCATACAAGTGTTAAAAGAGAAACACCCAGAGGCTGTGGCAGCGCAAGAATACAAATCGGTGTATAAGTACCTGCGATTAAAACAAAAATCATCATATGATCCAGTTTTTTCAGTCTTTTATTTGCTTTTTCTGATAAGTCCAATGTGTGATATAAAGTGCTTGCTGCATAAAGCAGAATCATACTGGTGATAAAAATACCAAGTGCAATCATATGAATTCTATCCGGCTGTCTTGCTGCCTTGATTAACAATGGTGTTGATGCAAACACTGCCATCATCATTCCGATAAAATGTGTGATTGCACTTCCTGGGTCTTTTATACGAATATTCATACTATTTCCTCCTCTTGATTCTCTTTATATTATGTGATGTAGTTTTAAATACTATGTGTTGATGAATTGATATTACATCATGTTTCCAATAAAATCAAGACGTTTCGAAAAAATTATTCAATTTATTTAATTATTTGTCCTGACAAGCCCTCTAAAAATACGGTGCCAGCAATACACTTGCCACAATTCCAGACAGGGCAGCCACGAAACACCCCGCCAACGTGTACCGTGTTTTCTTAATCCCTGCCGTGATAAAATAAAGAGACATTGTATAAAAGATGGTTTCAGTGCTGGATAATATTAAGGCTCCGATTTTACCGATATGGGAATCTACGCCATATTCTTTAAAAAGGTCTAAAAGCAGTCCCGTTGCACCAGAGCTTGAGAATGCTTTAATGATAGACAACGGCAAAAGCGGTGCCGGAAAATGAATCTTCTGTGCCAGCGGCGTTAATATTTTTCCAACAAATTCCAGAAATCCGGATGCGCGCAAGACATTTACTGCTACCAGCATGGCAATCATCGTAGGCATAATTTTAAACACCAGCTCCAGACCATCCTTTGCTCCTTTCATAAAGTCTTCGTAGATATTTCTTTTCGCGCATACCCCCATAAGTACGATGTAAAAAATCAAAAGCGGAATCATAAATTCCGACAAATAAGTCAAAAGCTTCATCGGCAGCTCCGTTTTTTTACATTCTATGCAGCATTTTCTTTTCATAATATTGAATAAAGCATTTTCGGGGGATTTATGGACTATTTATGGGCAGGCATGCTCTTAATCGGCATTCTCTACGGTACACTTACCGGAAATATTTTAGAAGTCAGTGACGCGGCGCTTTCTGCTGCCGGAGAAGCAATCTCTCTTTGCATTACTACCGCCGGAGTACTTACCCTCTGGACAGGGCTTATGGAGGTTGCAAACGGCGCAGGAATCATTACTGCTGCCACAAAAGCGATTCGCCCACTGATTACATTCCTTTTTCCCAAACTTCCAAAAGACCATCCGGCAACAGAACATATTTCACTGAATTTCATCGCTAATTTTCTTGGGCTTAACTGGGGCGCTACTCCTGCCGGTCTCAAAGCCATGGAAGAACTGGCAAATTTAGAAGCTGAACGTGGAAATCCGGCATTTTTACCAAACGCTTCCGGCAATCTGCACAAAAAGACTGCCTCCGACGAAATGTGTACCTTCTTAATCATTAACATTTCCTCCCTTCAGCTGATTCCAATCAGCATGATTGCCTACAGACAGCAGTACGGCAGTGTCAATCCGGCAGCCATCATCGGTCCCGCAATCATCGCAACCTTCATTAACACCGTTGTTGCCATAGTCTTTTGTAAGATCATGCAAAAAAAGAACCGGAAATCTTAATGATTTCCGATTCTCTTTATTACAACAATGCCTGATATATGTCGCGCTTTGACACACCTCTGTCCTTTGCGACAGCTTTCATAGCCTCCTTTTTGTCCATTCCCTGATTTAAATATACATCCATGTGCTCTTCAACGGTCATTTCTTCCCATTTTGCACGTTCTTCCTGTACAAGCTCTGCACGGCTTTTTCCTTCGATGACGAGAACACATTCTCCCTTTGGTTCCTGCGTCTCATAGAATTTTAAAATATCCTCGATGGTGGAGGCAAAAGCAGTTTCATGCTTTTTCGTAAGCTCACGACAAAGGGTCATTTTACGATTTCCTAATACGTCCAAGAGCTCATTTAAAGTCTTGAGCAGTCTGTGCGGAGCTTCATATAGGATGATCGTTCTTGTCTCATCCACCAGCTCTGCAAGAACTGCCTGTCGTTCTTTTTTATCAGAAGGCAGAAATGCTTCGAATGCAAATCTTCTGGTTGGCAGCCCTGATAAAGTCAGTGCCGTAATACACGCTGCAGGTCCCGGCAGGGATGTGACTTCAATCCCAGCCTCATAGCACATTCGAACCAGATCTTCTCCCGGATCTGAAATCCCCGGAGTCCCTGCATCCGTAATCAGCGCAATGTTGGTTCCCTCCTGCATCTTGCGGATTAAAACCTCTGCTTTTTCGATTTTGTTATATTCATGGTAGCTTGTCATCGGTGTATGGATATCAAAATGATTCAGCAGCTTGATGCTGTTTCTGGTATCTTCCGCCGCAATCAAATCCACTTCTTTTAATGTGCGCAGGACTCTGTAAGTAATATCCTCAAGATTTCCAATCGGTGTGGCACATAAATATAATTTCCCTTGCATGATTCCCTCCAAGGTTTGTAAAGTGTAACTTTACACTTCATAATACATTCTCTTTAACTCTTCCGTATAAACACCAGGCGCATCGTAGACGATTAATGGCGGTTCTACCGTAATTCGCGAATTTCCGCCTTTTAGCCCCTCGATGAGCACCATATTGGGCTCCTTATCCACATAAGGATATACAAGGCGCATCCGCTTTGGCTCCAGGTGATGCTTGACCATCAAAGACATGATCTCCGCCAGACGGAATGGTCTGTGCACCATATAAAATCTGCCCTTGCTCTTTAAAACCTTAGACGCCTGTGAAATCATATCTTCTAAAGAGCAGGTGATTTCGTGACGGGCAATCGCCTTTGCATCACCAGGATTGACCAGCCCGTGATTTCCCGTCATGTACGGCGGATTCATGGTAATAACGTGAAAAGAAGCAGCGCCGAAAATGTCTACTGCCTCTTTCATATCGCCTGTTACAATTTCTATTTTTTCTTCCA
>CAZYUZ010000122.1:0-6614 GCA_964650775.1 uncultured Lachnoclostridium sp.
CATCAGGACTTCTCCGAAGATACTTACCGTACACTGATGGCGGCGGACTCTGCGGTTATGGTCATTGACGGTTCCAAGGGTGTCGAAGCACAGACAAGAAAACTTTTCAAGGTTTGTGCTATGAGACATATTCCAATCTTTACATTTATTAACAAAATGGACCGTGATGCCATGGATATGTTCGAACTTCTCGATGATATCGAAAAAGAATTAGGTATCGCAACATGTCCAATCAACTGGCCAATTGGTTCCGGTAAAAATTTTAAAGGTGTATATGACAGAGCAAACCAGCAGGTACACGTATTCTCTGATACAGAAAAAGGTACCAAAGAAGGTGAAGATACTGTTTTAAATATGGAAGAAGCCGAAAACTATGTTGGTGAAGAATTATTTGCCCAGTTAAATGATGAAATTGAACTTCTTGACGGAGCAAGTGCAGAATTTGACCAGGAACAGGTAGACAAAGGATTACTTTCCCCTGTGTTCTTTGGTTCAGCGCTTACAAATTTTGGTGTGGAAATTTTCTTAAAACATTTCTTAAAGATGACTTCTTCACCACTGCCAAGAAAAGCGGACATCGGTATCATTGACCCGATGGAAGAAGATTTCTCGGCTTTTGTATTTAAAATTCAGGCAAATATGAATAAAGCACACCGCGACCGTATTGCATTTATGCGTATCTGTTCCGGTAAATTCGATGCCGGCATGGAAGTTTACCATGTACAGGAAGGTAAAAAGCAGAGATTATCCCAGCCACAGCAGTTAATGGCGCAGGACAGAAAAATCGTAGAAGAGGCATACGCAGGAGATATCATTGGTGTATTTGACCCGGGTATTTATTCTATCGGTGATACGATCTGTATGCCAGGAAAGAAATTCCAGTACGAAGGAATTCCTACTTTCGCACCGGAGCATTTTGCAAGAGTACGTCAGATTGACACCATGAAACGTAAGCAGTTCGTCAAAGGAATCGAACAGATTGCCCAGGAAGGTGCGATTCAGATTTTCCAGGAATTTAACAGTGGTATGGAAGAAGTTATCGTTGGCGTTGTAGGTGTTCTTCAGTTCGATGTATTAAAATTCCGTATGGAAAATGAATATAATGTGGATATCCGTTTGGAAGAACTTCCATACGAACATATTCGCTGGATTGAAAATGATGATATTGATGTAATGAAGATTACCGGTACATCCGATATGAAACGAATCAAGGATATGAAGGGAAATCCACTGCTTCTGTTCATCAACAGCTGGAGCGTTGGTATGACTCTTGACCGAAATGAAGGACTCATTCTTTCTGAATTCGGCAGAAACTAAAGAAAAGAGTTTGCTTTTTGCTTTAATATTGGTATAATGAAGAGTAGTAACGTTGAAATATAACGGAGGTTTTGAATTATGGAAAGAGATGAAGTACGTAAAGGTTATACAATTTACGAAGATAAAGACGGAAATACAGTTCAGATTGCAGAAGATGTGATTGCTTCTATCGCAGCAATGAGCATGAAGGATATCAAAGGCGTATGCGCAGTTGGTTCCGGAATGAAGAACGGTATTATGGAAAAGCTTGGATGGGAAGACCTTGCAAAAGGTGTGACTGTTGAAGTATTAGAAGATGGTGTTATCATTGATGTTGTGATCACTGTGAACTTTGACAAGAAGATTATGGAAGTGTCTAAGGAAATCCAGGATAAGATTCAGACAACAATCAAGGACATGACAGACATGGATGTAATCGCAGTAAATGTACGTGTTGCCGGAGTAAATGAAGCACCGGAAGCATAAGCTGCAAACGAGAATTTATGAGGGGTGTCATTTTGACATCCCTATTTTAAAATACAGAGATTCCCAAAGGAGAACATAATGAAACGTAGAGAACTTAGAGAACGCATTTTCGAAATTCTCTTCCGCGTAGAGTTTATGAATGAAAACGACATGGAAGAACAGATGGAGCTTTTTTTCGAAGATTTAGCGGAAGCAAAACCATCAGATGTGGACTATATTAAAAATAAATATCTGGCAATTCGCGAAAAAATGCCAATGATTGACATCATGATCGATGAAAAATCCAAAGGCTGGAAAACAAGCCGTATGGGTAAAGTGGAACTTACAATCTTAAGACTTGCAGTTTATGAAATGTTATTCGATGAAGACGTTCCAACAACTGTGGCAATTAATGAAGCAGTAGAAATCGCAAAGAAATTTGGCGGGGATGATACACCGGCATTCGTAAATGGTGTGCTTGCAAAAGTAATTGCGATTTAAATAAGGATAATTTATGAGACAAAATGTTTACAGTGTAGGACAGGTCAATACGTATATTAAGAATATGTTCGGTCAGGATTATCTGCTGAACCGTCTATATGTCAAAGGAGAGGTGTCCAACTGTAAATATCACACTTCAGGACACATTTATTTTTCGCTGAAGGATGAGACGGGTTCCATTGCCTGTGTTATGTTTGCAGCCCAGAGAAGCAATATGAAATTTCGTCTGACGGAAGGACAGAGAGTCATTGTACTTGGAAGTGTGAGGGTTTATGAGAGAGATGGGAAATATCAGCTTTACGCCAACGAAATTGTGTTAGATGGCGTAGGGCTGCTTTATGAACGTTTTGTAGCTTTGAAAAAGGAACTGGAAGAGATGGGCATGTTTGCCCAGGAATATAAAAAGCCGATTCCAGCTTATTGTAAAAAAGTTGGGATTGTCACAGCACCGACAGGAGCTGCAATCCGCGACATAATGAATATTTCAAAAAGAAGGAACCCATATGTGCAGCTGATCTTATATCCGGCACTGGTGCAGGGAGAGATGGCAGCACCAAGCATTGTAAAAGGTATTGAAGCGCTGGATAAGCTGGGACTGGATGTGATCATTGTAGGTCGTGGCGGCGGTTCCATGGAAGACTTGTGGGCATTTAATGAGGAAGCAGTTGCGAGAGCAATTTTTAACTGCCACACACCAGTGATTTCAGCAGTGGGACATGAAACAGATACGACCATTGCAGATTATGTATCTGATTTACGTGCGCCGACGCCTTCTGCCGCAGCAGAACTGGCGGTTTATAATATCAGAGATGTACTGGATAAGCAGGAAGCTTATAAAATGCGCATGAATCAGGCGATGACAGGTAAGGTACGGCTTCTTCGAAAAGAGCTGGAAACCTACGAGCTTCGTATCAAAGCCTTAAGTCCTGCACAGCAATTGCTGGAAAAGCGCACACTGGCAGCAGATTATGCCAGCCAGTTAGAATTAAGTATGAAAAATAATCTGCGTGAAAAGCGTTTTTTACTGCAGATGTATATAGAAAAATTAAATGGATTATCACCATTGAAGAAACTGAATCAGGGCTATTCTTTTGTGGCAGATATGTCAGGAAAAGCGGTAACTTCTATTGAAGGAATCAAAGCGTCTGATGAACTGACGATTCATGTGACAGATGGTGAAATCAAGGCAAAAGTAGAAGAAACGAAAGGAATCATCAGGGTATGACACTGGAAAAAGCATTTGAGGAATTAGAAGTAATTATCGAAAAAATGAACAACAGAGAAGTATCTTTGGATGATTCATTTGCCCTTTATACAGAAGGAACAAAACTTTTGAAATATTGTAACGAGCAGCTGGATACCGTAGAGAAAAAGATGCTCGTCTTAAGTGAGGAAGGTGAGCTTCATGAATTTTAAAGAACAGATGACTGTAAAAGTTGCCGAAATTGAAGAAATTTTAAAAGCATATATGCCGGAGGAAGAAGGTCCACAGAAGTTAATTATGGAAGCTATGAATTATTCCGTGACAGTAGGTGGAAAACGTCTGCGTCCGATGTTGATGCAGGAAACCTACAAGCTGTTTGGCGGATCTGGGGATGCGATCGAACCATTTATGGCTGCACAGGAAATGATTCATACCTACTCACTGGTACATGATGATCTTCCAGCGATGGACAATGATGAATATCGCCGTGGCAAAAAGACCACATGGGTAGCTTATGGGGAAGATATGGCAATCCTCGCAGGGGATGGTCTTTTAAATTATGCATTCGAAACCGCGCTGAAAGCATTTGGGAAAGCAGATGCTATGAAAGTGGCAGAGTGTTTAAAGATTCTTGCAGGCAAAGCAGGTATTTATGGCATGATCGGAGGTCAGGTCGTGGATGTGATGTCTGAAGAAAAGAAAATCGATATGGAAACATTGCTGTTCATTCACCGCAACAAGACAAGTGCGCTCATCCAGAGCTCCATGATGATCGGGGCAGTTTTGGCGGGAGCGTCTAATGAAGAAGTGGAAAAAATCGAAAAGATCGGCGAAGATATTGGTCTTGCATTCCAGATTCAGGACGATATTCTGGATGTGACCAGTTCGCTGGAAGTTCTTGGAAAACCGGTACACAGCGATGAAAAGAATGAAAAGACAACGTATCTTACATTAGAAGGACTTGAAAAGTCAAAAAAAGATGTGGAAGAAATTTCCCACAGAGCCATCGCAGGCTTAAGATCATTTGAGAGGGAAAATCAGTTTTTGAATGAACTGGTAGAAATGTTAATACATAGAGAAAAATAATAAGGTAACTACTATGGTATTAGAAAAGATTAACGAAGTAAATGATATCAAAAACTTAAGCGGGGAAGAGTTAGAAGTCTTAGCAGAGGAAATCAGGGAATTTCTCATTGAGAAGATCAGTATGACTGGCGGTCATCTTGCGTCGAATCTGGGTGTCGTGGAGCTTACCATGGCATTACATTTAAGCTTCGAACTTCCGGCAGATAAGATTGTATGGGATGTCGGACATCAGGCATATACGCATAAGATTCTTACCGGACGCAAGACAGGGTTTGATGAACTGCGCAAATATGGCGGGATGAGCGGCTTTCCAAAGCGTAAAGAAAGTGATTGCGATGCCTTTGATACAGGGCACAGCTCCACTTCCATATCTGCAGCCATGGGTCTTGTGAATGCCAGGGATCTTCTGGGAGAAAAGCATCATGTAGTCGCAGTGATCGGTGATGGTGCGCTGACCGGAGGCATGGCATACGAAGCGTTAAATAATGCTTCCCATTTGAAAAAGAATTTTATCATTGTATTAAACGATAATAAAATGTCGATCTCAGAGAATCTGGGCGGCATGTCAAAATATTTAAACTCCATTCGAACTGCAGATTTTTATACCGGATTAAAGAGCGGTGTGGAAAATACACTGCTCCATATGGGTGGACAGAAGGTAGCAGAGGGATTGAAACGAACCAAAGATGGTATCAAGCAGTGGTTTGTGCCGGGAATGCTTTTTGAAAATATGGGCATTAAGTATTTAGGACCGGTCGACGGACACGACATTGCAGCGATGCGAAGAGTGTTTGGAGAAGCAAAACGTGTCAAAGGAGCTGTGCTTGTTCATGTATTGACGAAAAAGGGTCATGGGTATGAACCGGCAGAGAAAAATCCTGCGAAATTCCATGGAACAGACCCATTTGTCATTGAAACCGGTCTGCCAAAGAAAAAGAAAGAAAAGCCAAACTATACAGATGTTTTCTCAGCAGCACTTTGCAAGCTTGCGGAAAAGGATGAAAAGGTTGTTGCGATTACGGCAGCCATGCCGGATGGCACAGGGTTGAAAAAATTCTCCAATCTGTATCCGAAGAGATTTTTTGATGTAGGAATTGCAGAGGAACACGCGGTGACCTTTGCAGCAGGGCTGGCAGCCGGCGGAATGACACCGGTGGTTGCACTTTATTCTTCTTTCCTGCAGAGAGCCTATGATCAGATCGTGCATGATGTCTGTATTCAGAATCTGCATGTGATCTTTGCGATTGACAGAGCTGGGCTTGTAGGAAGTGACGGAGAAACGCATCAGGGAATCTTCGATCTGTCGTTCCTGGCAAGCATCCCGAATCTTTGTATTATGGCGCCAAAGAATAAGCAGGAACTGTATTCCATGCTGAAATTTGCATTAAGATATGATGGACCAATCGCAATTCGTTATCCAAGAGGAGAAGCGTATGAAGGATTGGAAGGCTTCCGCGAAAAGATTGTTTACGGAAAGGCAGAAATGCTTTATAAAGAGCAGGAGATTGCACTGATGGCAGTGGGAAGCATGGTGAAAGTGGCAGAGGAAGTCAGAGAAGCCTTGAAAGAAAAAGGCCTCAACTGCACATTGATCAATGCCCGCTTTGTGAAGGAATTTGATAAAGAAATGCTCAAAGAACTCTCAAAAGACCATAAACTTTTAGTGACATTAGAAGAAAATGTAGCTACCGGCGGTTTTGGTGAGCGTGTGACAGATTATGTTGCCAGCAATCAGATTGATCTGGAAGTGGAAAAGATTGCGCTTCCGGATATGTATGTAGAGCATGGAAATGTAAATATTCTTTACAGAGATGCAAAAATTGATGCAGATTCCGTGGTAGAACGCATTTTAGCGGCTGTGGAAAAATAATAAGAGGAAAAGAATGAAAGAACGATTAGATGTATTGCTGGTCGGCAGAGGACTGGCACAGTCAAGAGAAAAAGCAAAAGCAATCATTATGTCCGGAAATGTATTTGTAGATGGGCAGAGAGAAGACAAGGCTGGAACCTGTTTTCCGGTTACAGTCCATATTGAAGTCAAGGGTTATGTACAGAAGTATGT
>CAZYUZ010000123.1:0-6613 GCA_964650775.1 uncultured Lachnoclostridium sp.
TTCAGGTAATGCCGGCCGTGGCTCTTCGAGGAATGACCATTTTACCGGATATGATCGTTCACTTTGATGTGAGCAGAAGTAAATCCAAAAAAGCGATCGAACGTGCCATGACAACGAATCAAAAGCTGTTTGTGGTGACACAAAGGGATCCGGATATTGAAAATCCGGAAAAAGAAGAACTGTTCGTGGCAGGAACGATTGTAACAATTAAGCAGATGACAAAACTTCAGCATGGTCTGATCCGTGTGCTTGTAGAGGCAGTGGAGAGAGCAGAGCTGATCGACTTTTTGGAAAATAAGGACTTTTTAGAGGCAGAAGTGACCACTGCCAATAATGACAATGATTTAGACGATTTACCGGAAGAATGCACAGAAGCAATGCTTCGAGGTCTTTTGGATACCTTTCACGAGTATGTAAAAGCGCATGGAAAATTAAATAAAGATGTGGCTCGTCAGCTGTCTGAAATGAATGATTTGGAACGTTTGATGAACCTCATTCCAGTACATGCAATGTTAAAATGGCCAAAGATGCAGAGTATTCTCGATATGGCAAAATTAACAGAAAAATATGAGCAGGTTCTGCTGGTGTTAAATAATGAGATGGAAGTTCTCCGTATTAAACGCGATCTGGAAGCGAAGGTGAAGGAGAAAGTCGACAAACATCAGAAGGAATATATTTTACGCGAGGAATTAAAGACCATCCGCGAAGAGCTTGGGGAAGATAACATTCAGTCTGAGCTGGACGCATTTATGGAGGAGACGAAAAAGCTGAAAGCGCCAAAAGAAGTCAAAGACAAATTGGAAAAAGAAATTAATCGTCTGAAGCTTCTTGGAATGAATTCTTCAGAAAGCGGTGTGATCAGAGGCTACGTGGAAACACTGCTTGAAATGCCATGGAGTAAAATGCAGAAAGAAACTGCAGATATCAAGCTGGCACAGCAGATTTTGGATGAAGATCACTATGGTCTGGAACAGGTGAAAGAACGTGTGCTGGAATTTTTGGCAGTCCGCACATTGAATAAGCATGGACAGAGCCCGATCTTATGTCTGGTGGGTCCTCCGGGAACCGGTAAGACTTCGATTGCGAAGTCGATTGCCAGAGCATTGAACAAAAAGTACGTAAGAATCTGCCTTGGCGGCGTGCAGGATGAAGCGGAAATCCGCGGACATCGAAGAACTTATGTAGGAGCAATGCCAGGACGCATCGCGGCAGGTATGAAGCAGGCGGGAGTGAAGAATCCGCTGATGCTGCTTGATGAAATTGACAAAGTCAGCAGCAACTACAGAGGAGATACCTCCGCAGCCCTTCTGGAAGTTTTAGACAGTGAGCAGAATAACAAATTCCGCGACCACTACATTGAACTTCCGATGGACTTATCAGAAGTATTATTCATAGCAACAGCCAATGATGCACATAATATTCCAAGACCGCTATATGACCGTATGGAAATCATCGAGGTCACAAGCTATACGGAAAATGAGAAATTCCATATTGCGAAGGAACATCTGCTTCCAAAACAGCTGGAAAAGAACGGTTTAAAAGCAGAACAGCTAAAGATCAGCGATAAAGGATTAAAAGCACTCATTCACGGTTATACAAGAGAAGCGGGAGTGCGTTCGTTAGAGAGACGTCTTGGAGAGCTTTGCAGAAAGGCTGCCCGTCAGATTTTGGAAAATGATAAGAAAATTGTAAGAATTTCGGACACAAATCTGGAGAAATTCTTAGGAAAACAGATATATTCTTATGCCTCAGCAAATGAACAGGATGAAGTTGGAATTGTACGTGGACTTGCCTGGACAAGTGTAGGCGGTGATACGCTTCAGATTGAAGTAAATGCAATGCCTGGAAAAGGGGAGATTGCTCTTACAGGACAGCTTGGGGATGTCATGAAAGAATCTGCAAAGGCTGGAATTACTTATATCCGTTCTATCGCAGACCAGTATGGTGTGGATAAGGAATATTTTGAAAAACATGATTTCCACATTCACATTCCGGAGGGAGCAGTTCCAAAGGACGGTCCATCGGCGGGTATTACGATGGCAACCGCGCTGCTGTCTGCAATTACAGAAAGAAAAGTCAAAGCATCCGTAGCAATGACGGGTGAGATCACACTTCGCGGTCGAGTACTTCCAATCGGAGGACTGAAGGAAAAAATCCTTGCAGCAAAAAATGCAGGTATCAAAACGGTCCTTGTTCCGAAAAAGAATGAAAAGGACATTGAGGAAATTTCAGCAGAAATCAAACGAGGTGTTGACATCGTATTTGTAGAAAATATGGAACAGGTCATCGCACAGACCCTTGTATCATAAGGAGACAAAAGTGGAAAATTCATATAAGATTAAAAGTGTAGAACTGGAAACCGTTTGTGGTATCACAAGCACATTTCCGGAGAATGATAAAATTGAAATTGCTTTTGCGGGAAAATCAAATGTAGGGAAATCTTCCCTGATCAATGCACTGGTAAACCGTAAAGCACTTGCGAGAACCTCTGCACAGCCTGGGAAAACACAGACCATCAATTTTTACAAGGTCAATGATGAAGTGTATTTTGTAGACCTTCCGGGATATGGTTACGCAAAGGTCAGCGAAGAGGTAAAGGCAAAATGGGGCAAGCTCATTGAGCGTTACTTAAATAAATCCGAAATGTTAAAAGCAGTGTTTCTGCTGGTAGACATTCGCCATGAGCCTTCTGCAAATGATAAGAATATGTACGACTGGATCGTTTATCAGGGGTATGACCCGATCATCATTGCTACAAAGCTTGATAAGATCAACAGAAGCCAGATTCAGAAACATGTAAAAATGATCAAAACAGGCCTTGGGGTGAAGCCGGGAACCAAAGTGATTCCGTTTTCCGCAACTACGAAACAGGGCAGAGAGGAGATTTGGGAAACAATATGCAGTCTAAACATGTAAAAACCATTTTAAACTTACTGATATATGTAATAGGGATTTTACTGATATGTTTATTGTTGCCTAAATTACTCAGGTTTTTTATGCCATTTGTGATTGGCTGGGTGATTGCGCTCATTGCAAATCCGCTGGTAAAATTTTTTGAAAAAAGATTAAAGATTGTAAGAAAGCATGGAACATGGCTTGTAATTGTAGGAGCATTGGTGCTGGTCATTGGAGCATGTTATGCTGTAATTTCGTGGTTGGTGCGCGAAGGAGTCGGTTTTGTAGAGCATCTGCCGGAAATGTATTATTCCATGACAGAAGGATTTCGGAAAATCGGAAATAATCTTACGCTGTTTTTTGAAAGGACTCATTTGCCGGTGAATGTACGTGAAGGAATTGCAGAAGTTTTTACGAATCTGGATACTTACATTGCAGATCTGATTGGAGCGTTTGGGGGCCCGACGTTAAGCATTGCAGGAGATATTGTAAGTCATTTGCCAAATTTGCTTGTGCAGGCAATCTTTATGTTTTTGGCAGCGTACTCCTTTGTTGCAGATAAGGAGAAAATATCTGCGGCACTCAATAAGATTCTGCCACAGGCAGTGTTTGAACGCTGGGACTGGATCAAAAAGATGTTTTCACATGCAGTGGGAGGATATTTTGTCGCACAGTTTAAAATTATGGGAGTTATTGCAGCAATTCTTTTTGTTGGATTTCTGATTTTAGATGTAGAGTATGCGACACTTTTGGCATTGGTGATTGCATTTCTTGATTTTATACCGTTTCTCGGTACCGGAACCGCAATCTGGCCATGGGCAGCTTTTCAGTTGGCCACAGGCGACTACTATATGGCGATTGGACTGATGATCATTTATCTGGTATGCCTTTTGGTACATCAGCTGCTTCAGCCGAAATTTGTTGGAGATACGGTAGGAGTGGACCCGCTGACGACGCTGATCTTTATGTTTATCGGGTATCGAATCAGCGGAGTGTTTGGAATGATCATTGCGGTGCCAATCGGAATCATTATAATCAACCTGTATAATGCGGGGGCGTTTGATAAGACGATCGGAGATGTAAAGGTCTTAATTACAGACTTTAATAAATATCGAAATAGTTGACGTGAAAAATGCAGGGGCTTTATAAAAGCTCCTGCATTAAATATGCGTAAATTTTCTGATTTTTCTTTTTCCAGTTAGCGCAAAGGGAATTTGCCTGCCCTTCCGTTGGTACAGATAATGTCAGATCGATTACAGCGGATTCCTTTTCCATAACGCGAAGTCGAACCGTGTATTCTTCATGGTTATTTTCATAATAATCTGCCCGTACAGACATTTCATCACGAAGGGTGATGGCATTGTCCGTAAAGTACTTATCCATATCTTCATGAATCGCAGAAGAAACCATATGTCCAAAAAAGTTCAGAGTTTCTTTCCCTTTTTCAGTTATTTGATAATAGGTGCTGTTGCGTACCGTGTGTACTTCAGCAAGTTCTGTCTCAGCCAATTCAGCCAGCACCTGCTGTAATGTAAAATAATTTGTATATTCTTTTGTTAAAATAAAGTCTGAAATCTGTGCATTGGTCAGCGGGAAATCCACGCGGTCCAGCATAGATAAGACGATCAGTTTATATAATGTCTGCGCTTCAGCCATGGGCTTCTCCTTTCTGTTCCAGAGCTTTTCCTTGCCAGCAATTTTTTTCCTTCATCTCATGGTGAATGTGATTTAATACAGAACGTTTGGCACTGCTCCAAAGAGGTGCGATCAAAAGCTCCTTTGGTCCGTCTCCGGTAATGCGGTGAACGGTAATTTCCGGTCTTAAATGTTCGATACAGTTTAAGATCAGATCTACGTATTCGTCCTCGGATAATACGTGAAAACCGGTGTTTTTATAATAAGTACCCAGATCAGTTCCTTCTAAAACATGCAAAAGCTGCAGCTTGATTCCCTGAATCGGAAGTGTATTCAGATAATCCACAGTTTCTAGCATCATTTCTTTGGTTTCACCAGGAAGACCTAAGATGACATGAGTTACCACTTCGATTCCGTGTCTGCTTAAACGTTCTACCGCATCTGTATATACTTCTAAAGGATAGCCTCTGCGGATAAAACGTGCGCTGCTTTCGTGAATGGTCTGCAGTCCTAATTCTACCCAGATCGGTTTTTTCTTATTTAATTCTGCGAGAAGCTCTACAACTTCATCCGGCAGACAGTCTGGTCTGGTCGCAACGGATAGTAACACAATTTCAGGATCTTCGATTGCTTCGGTAAAAATTTTTCGCAAATGCTCTAAAGGTCCGTAAGTATTTGTGTAAGCCTGAAAATAGGCAATATAATGATTCACCGGACGTTTTCCTGCAAGTCGCTTTTTGGCATCCTGAATCTGCTCAGCAATGGAAAGGCACGCAGAGGATGCAAAATCACCGCTTCCGCCTTCACTGCAGAAAATGCAGCCGCCAAAGCTTATTTTACCGTCCCTGTTTGGACAGCTCATGCCGCCGTTTAATGTGAGTTTATATACTTTTTCGCCAAATCTCTGTTTTAGCTCATAATCCAGAGAATGATAAGGCTTTTCCCCCCAACTGCGCATATCGGCTCCTCCTGCTTGCTTTCGTGATTTTGGAATCATGTTATCAATCTATCATAAGGAAAAACAAAAATCAAATGGATTTCCGACAAAAAGGACTTTCTATTTTTCGGAAAATAGGCTATACTAAAGCAATCAATAAGTAGTTTCATGATTATATTTGTCTGGTCAAATCGACCACATTTTCAATGTAGGAGAAAAATATGAGAGAAAAATATGAATCTTTGCCATTGGCAGAGTTAAAAGCCGTTGCAAAAGCAAGGGGAATTAAAGGTTTATCAACCATGAAAAAAGATGAAGTTGTTGAAGCGATGCTTCAGGAAGATGAAAAAGAAAGAAAAGAAAAAGAAGCAAAGGAATCCAGCATTTCTCCTGAAATTGCCCAGTTAGACAGTGGCATTACGGTAACAGGGATTTTAGAAGTTATGTCAGATGGTTTCGGTTTTATCCGTTCTGCAAATTATTTACCGGGTGAAAATGACATTTATGTGGCTCCGGCACAGATTCGCAGATTTGGCTTAAAGACTGGGGATATCATTACTGGCAACACAAAGATCAAAAGTGAAAAAGAAAAATTCAGTGCGCTGCTTTATTTAACAGCAATTAACGGGCTTCGTCCTGCAGATGCTGCAAAGCGTAAGAACTTCGAAGATATGACACCAATCTTCCCAAATGAGAGAATCTATCTGGAAAGAAAAGGCGGCAGTGTTGCCATGCGTATCGTGGATGAGATTTCACCGATTGGTAAAGGTCAGCGTGGGATGATCGTATCCCAGCCAAAAGCAGGTAAGACAACGCTGTTAAAGGACATTGCGAAATCCATTACGATCAATAATCCGGAAATGCATCTGATCATTCTTTTAATCGATGAAAGACCGGAAGAAGTTACAGACATTAAAGAAGCCATCGAAGGACCAAACGTGGAAGTGATCTATTCTACATTCGATGAACTTCCGGAGCACCACAAACGTGTTTCTGAAATGGTCATTGAACGCGCAAAACGTCTCGTAGAACACGGAAAAGACGTTGCGATTTTATTGGATTCTATCACAAGACTTGCAAGAGCATACAACTTAACAGTTCCGCCAAGCGGCCGTACATTATCCGGTGGTCTTGACCCGGCAGCCC
>CAZYUZ010000124.1:0-6605 GCA_964650775.1 uncultured Lachnoclostridium sp.
CGGTCTTGCGACGACACCGACTGCGATGGAAATTACGAAAAATTTACCTCATTAATGCGAAAAAAGTTAAAAAATGTGCTGAAAGGCACATTTTTTATGTTATAGTAGAAGTAGAATGATGCTTAAGGGGTATGTGATGGAGAAAAAACGAGGGAAAATGAATTTAAAAGATAAGGCATATGCGATTATTCGGGAAAAAATTGTAAACTGTGAATATGTGCCGAATCAGTTAATAACAGAAATTGAATTGACGGAAATGATCGGCGTTAGCCGAACCCCGATTAGAGAGGCGATCAATAAACTGGAACAGGAAGGTCTTGTTCAGGTTCTTCCAAAACGCGGTATTTTGATTAAAGAAATTACCATGGGAATGATTAATGATATGTTTGAAGTTCGTATATTGGTAGAACCTTATCTGGTAGAGCACTATGGAAAAGATATTCCTGAAGAGGAAATCAAAGAGCAGTTAGAAATTGCTTCGGACGATATAAATCTTGTTAATGGAAAAAACGCGTTTATCAAAGATAATGAGCTTCATCAGTTATTTTATAATGTAAGTCATAATTCTTATTTGGAAGATATTTTACATAGAAGTTATGCACTGAATCAGAGAATGCGAATCCTTTCAGGAAAACATTCAGAAGAGCGTATACGTGAATCACAGGAAGAACACCGAAGGATTCTTAACAGCCTGTTAAAAAAAGAATATGCTCAGGCAGCATTGTATATGAAGGAACATCTAGTCAATTCAAGGCAGGCAGCAGTCGATACAATGCTCCATGAACATGGTGAAAAAATTAACAAAATTGCCTTGTAAAAGCGATTAAGAATATACAAAATGCACAAAAAACAAGAAATATATTCTCTATATTGGCAGATTGACTTTTCAAATTAATACAGCTAATATTAACTTATAAAATTTGTTGTATACATGATGTATACAAGACGAAAGGGAGGATGACAATGAAGAAGACATTAGCATTGTTACTTGCAGGTATCATGGTAATCGGTACTATGGTTACAGGTTGCGGCGGAGTAGAAGTTGAAGGAACATCTGCACCAGCCACAGAAGAAGCTGGAGAAGCAACTCCAATTGAAGTAAAAGATCCATATGCAGAAGAAATCAAAATCGGTTTCGTACCAAACGTAATCGGTGACTCTGTAGCAGCAGCATGGGGCGACGGCGCTGAAGAAGAGTTAGCAGTATTCAGTAACGTAACATTCCAGAGATTTGATGGTGAAGCATCTGCTGAAACTCAGGTTCAGATCATGTCTGATCTTATCAATCAGGATTACGATGCGATCATTCTCCAGGCAGCAGACAGCGCAGCTTTAGCAGCATCTGTACAGGAAGCAGAAGCAGCTGGTATCCCAGTTATCACTCTGAACCTTGATGCTGACACTCCACACGCTGGTCTCGTAGCAATGGTTGACTACGATGCAGGTGCATTAGTTGCTGAAAACATTGCAAAGAGCATTGGAGAAGAAGGTAACGTAGTTATTATTCAGGCAACAGCTGGCGCAACAAGAGGTGAAATCCTTGAAGCTGGTTTCCGTGATAAAATGGCTGAATATCCAAACATCGAAATCCTTGATGCTCAGTCAGGCGAATGGCTTACAGAAAAAGCAAATGTTGTTATGAACGATTTCCTTACAAAATACGACAAGATCGACGGTGTATTCTGTCACAATGATGCAATGGCAGAAGGTGCTTCTCAGGCAGCAGAAGCAGCAGGACGTCTTGAAGAAATGGTAATCTGGGGCGCTGACGGTGAAAAGAAAGCTCTTGAATACATCGAACAGGGCAAGATGGCTGGTACAATTTATACAAACTGCTATGATCAGGGTGCAACAGCAGCAAGACTTGCTATGTACTTAATCGGCGCAGAAGTTGATACTTCTACATACACAGAAACACCAGTTATTAAAATGGCTCCTATCGTAGCTACACCTGAAACAGTTGGCACAATCGGAGAAAATATTCGTTGGTAATATAATGCTCTAAATACATGGGCAGCAGGAGGATTGTCCTGCTGCCCTGTTTATTTACAATGAGAAAAAACAAAGAAAGGAGGAACCTAGAGTGCGACAGGAGACAATGCGCCGTTTGGTTTCAATCGGATTGCTGGCAATTTTAGTTGTGTTTTTTGGTGCGACCAATGAATTTTTCTTTACCAGCAGTAACATTTTTACTTTATTGAGAGAGGCTTCCTTAACGGGAATTATTGCCATAGGGGTGTCTATGGTCATTATAACGGCGGGAATCGATTTATCCACTGGTGCCATGGTTGGATTTATTTCTATGCTGTGTGCAAACCTGCTATATTACACAACACTTCCTGCAGGAGTAATCATTGCGCTTGCAATTGTGATGGGTACTTTATGTGGATATTTAAATGGTGTGCTGGTTACAGTGCTTCGTTTACCAGACTTTATTGCTACTCTGTCAACCCAGTTCCTGTTCAGAGGTCTTGCTTTAGTTTTTGCAATTCGTACTTCAACCGGTATGATTTCAAATAAGGTAATTGACAATTACTCAATTCTCGTTTTTGGCGGAAGCATTCATGGAGTTTATCTTGTAACGATCGCTTTCTTTATTATGGCAGTGATTGGACAGATTATTTTGAAAAAAACATCTTTAGGTACTCATACCTACGCAATCGGTGCAAATCGAAAATCAGCAGAACTCTCCGGTATTAACTGGGGACGTATTAAACGAAGTGTATTTACAATTACAGGTTTTTGCTGTGGTGTCGCATCACTTTTCTTAATGGGAAAAATGCGAAGTGTAACACCGGATACCGGAACAGGTCTGGAATTTGATGTGATTGCAGCAGTTGTTGTTGGTGGATGCGCGTTCAGTGGTGGACGTGGTGATATCATTGGTACGGTAATTGGTGCTATGTTCATGAACGTTCTTACAAATGGTATTTATAAATATAATCTTCCGACGGCTGCACAGTTGATCATCAAAGGCAGCGTTATCGTTGTGATGATTATTTTCGATTCTGTTTACAACAAATATATGGAACAAAGAGTAACAAAATCTGGAAAACATTTAGATGACAAGGAGGCATCATAATGAGCGATAATAAAAAACTCCTTGAAATGATTGATATAGAGAAAAAATTTAATGGCGTTTCTGTATTAAAGAAAGTGAATCTTGATATTGTTCCGGGAGAAGTTCATGCTTTGATGGGAGAAAACGGTGCAGGAAAGTCAACGTTGATTAAGATTCTTACGGGGGTTTACCCAAAAGATGGAGGAAAAATCGTATTTAACGGAAGAGAATGCGAAATCAATTCACGACAGGAGGCTGCAAAGCTTGGAATCGGCGTTATCTATCAGGAACTGAGTCTGATTCCGACCTTAAGTGTTACACAGAATGTAATGCTTGGAAAAGAAAAGAAAAAATTTGGATTGTTAAAATCCAGAGAAATGAAAAAGCAGGTAAAGGATTTAATTGATTATTATGATTTTGGATTAAATCCGGATGCAATCGTTGAAACATTAAGTATTGCGCAGAGACAAACAGTTGAAATTTTAAAAGCATTAAGTGAAGATTCTTCACTGATTATCATGGACGAACCAACTGCTTCCTTAAGCTCAAAAGAAAGTGAAGCGTTGTTTAAGATTATTAATCAGTTAAGAGAAAAAGGTGTTAGTATTTTATATATTTCACATCGTCTGGAAGAAGTATTCCGCCTGTCAGACAGACTGACAGTTCTTCGAGATGGTGAGAAAGTTGCGACTCTGACAAAAGAAGAAATTAATCCTGCAAAAGTTGTTCGTATGATGATTGGAAAAGAAGTCAGTGAAGCAACTGCGTCAAGACCTTTAAAATGCTCAGATGCAGAAACTGTTTTGAAAGTATCTCATTTGACAAAGAAAGGTGTATTTCAGGATATTAGTTTTGAACTTCATAAAGGCGAAATTCTTGGAATCGGTGGTCTGGTCGGTGCCGGACGTACAGAAGTTATTCGCTGTATTTACGGTGTTGATAAGTATGATTCTGGAGAAGTTCTTTTTGAGGGACAGAAAGTTTCCAATTCTGTAAGTAAAAATATTGCAAAAGGCTTCGGTTTGATTCCGGAAGACCGTAGAAATCAGGGATTTAGCCCGTTGCTTAGTGTGGAGAGAAACGTTGCGTTGCCAAACTATGATATTTTAGCAAGTGGTGCAGTTGTTAAGGCAAAAGAAGAAAAAAAACTTGGTCATGACATGGTTGAAAAACTGGATGTTCGTCCAAATGACAGTTCTATTCCGGTTGGAAACCTTTCAGGCGGAAACCAGCAGAAAGCAGTTCTTGGAAAATGGTTGTCCCGTGATTTGAAGGTCGTACTGGTTGATGAGCCGACAGCAGGTATTGATATTGGTGCCAAGGATGAGATTTATAAACTGTTAGAACAGCTTGCAAGTGAGGGTGTATCAATCATTCTGGTATCCTCTGATCTTCAGGAGTTGCTTCGTGTATCTCATCGAATCATTGTATTTAGAAAAGGAAAGATTTTTAAAGAATTTAATGACGGAGTTGTAACTCAGGAAGATATTCTGATGGCATCATCAGGAATTACAGAAAACAAGGAGGAGTGCTAGGATGAAAGGTGCAGATGCAAAAAAATTAATCAGCAGATTTCAGAAACCACTCATTCTTTTGGTGGTAATGCTGCTTCTTACAATTCTTCAGCCGGGTGTTTTTTTAACACTTGGTAACTTTAGAAGTATTTTACTGGCAATTTCGATTTACGGAATTATGGTATGTGGTACGATTTATACTATTCTTCTGGGAGGAATTGACCTTTCTGTAGGCGCCATTGCAGCTATGAGTGGTGCGTGGGCAGTTACAATTATTGTGGATCATAACTTCAGTACAACAGGTGTGGTAATTGGTATTGCGGTTGGTTTGTTCTCAGGGATTGTTGTCGGCAGTATTCATGGAATCATTGTATCGAAATTTGATGTACCACCATTTTTGATCACGCTTGCCAGCCAGAATATTGTATACGGTATTGCACAGCTCTTGACAGGAAATAAGGTTATTAACTGTCTGGAACCGGCATCCTTTACATTTATTGGCGGCGGAAGACTTTTTGGAATTCCATTCTCTGTAATTATCTTTGTGATCATTGCACTGATCAGTTACTTTTTAATGAACAAGACGGTATTTGGACGAAAGATATATGCAGTCGGCGGTAACAGAGAAGCTTCTGATTTATCTGGTGTTTCAAGCCATAATGTGACGATTATTGCTTATGCGCTCTCTGGATTAACAGCGGCAATTTCTGGTATCGTACTTGCAAGTATGAATCAGCAGGCAATTGCGAAGGCTGCGCAGGGTTATGAAAATGACGTATTAACTGCGATTGTAGTTGGTGGCACCAGCTTAATGGGTGGTGAAGGCTCTCTTCAGGGCGCAATGTTTGGGGCTTTACTGGTAGGTATCATTAACAACGGTCTGCGTCTGATGGGTGTTCCGTCTACATATCACAGCGTTGTAAAAGGTATTGTAATCATTATTGCAGTTGCAGTGGATGCATACAGTAGACATAAGAACAGCGGTCTTCAGAGAAAAGGTGGTTTCTTCAAACGAGGAGGAAAATAAATGAGATTATTAGATGCACACTGTCATGTATTTGAATATTTATCAAGCTATCGCGGAGAAGGCGAAATCCGTGCCATCGGTGGAGGGAAAGCACGCTGGGCAAATGGTCAGGTGATTTCCATGATTCCGCCAGAACTTGGCGACAAAGGGTTTGAAACAGAAACCCTTGTGAAGTTTATGGAAGAAAAAGGCGTTGAAAAGGCAGTTTTACTTCAGGGAAGCTTTTATGGATTCCATAATGAATATGTAGCAGAAGCAATGCACAAATACCCTGACAAGCTTTTGGGCGCTGGAACATTTGATCCATTTGCAATTTATGCGGATCAGATTTATGAAAGACTGACACATGAGCTTGGATTTCAAGTGATAAAATTTGAGACAAGTACGGGTGGAGGTCTGATGTCCATTCATAAGACCTATGACCTTTTTGAAGTATTTGATCCGATTGTAGAGAAGATTGAAAAGAATGGTCAGGTGTTGGTACTTGATATTGGAAGCCCTGGTATGACAAGCTTTCAACCGAAAGCAGTCGCAAAACTTGCGGCAAAACATCCGGGAGTAAATATAATTGTTTGCCATTTGCTTGCGCCGACTTTAAAGGATGAAGAGGCATTAAAAGAATCCTTAGAAATCCTGAAAGCGGATAATATCTGGTTCGACCTTGCAGCAGTTCCATTTAACGTGAAGCCGGAAAGTTATCCATATCCAACTGGACAGAAATACATTGCCATGGCAAAAGAAATCGTGGGTGCGGATAAGCTGATCTGGGGTACGGATGTGCCATCTGTTCTGGTACACGATTCTTATGAAGATTTACTTACATTTGTGACAGAGTCAGGAATCTTTACAGAGGAAGAACTGGCAGGTGTCGTATATGATAATGCGATAGAAGCATATCAGTGGAAATAAAATTTGATTGAAACGAGAAGTGTGTCTGTGTATTACAGGCACACTTTTTTCTTTACGGATAAAGGTAAATGTGGTACATTAAAGCGATGAAGTG
>CAZYUZ010000125.1:0-6573 GCA_964650775.1 uncultured Lachnoclostridium sp.
CTTTTCTGTTCATTTCTACGCCAGCTAATTTTAAGCCGTGCATAAATTTGCTGTAAGATAAACCGTTCATTCTAGCTGCTGCGTTGATACGAGCAATCCATAACTGTCTGAACTGACGTTTTCTTTCTTTTCTACCTGCGTAAGAGCTTGTTAATGCTCTCATAACAGACTGTTTCGCTACTCTGTACTGTTTAGAACGAGCGCCTCTATAACCTTTAGCGAGTTTTAATACTCTGTTGTGTTTTTTTCTAGCGTTTAAGCCACCTTTAATTCTAGCCATGTCTTTCTTTCCTCCTCAAATCTTATAAATAAGGTAAAATCTTCTTCATGTTCTTTACGTTTGTAGCATCTGTAATAGTTGCTTTACGAAGATTACGTTTTCTCTTTGTAGTTTTCTTTGTTAAGATATGGCTCTTATAAGCTTTAAATCTTTTTAACTGACCTGATCCTGTTTTTTTGAAACGTTTTGCAGCTGCTCTGCTTGTTTTTACCTTTGGCATATGTTTAGTCCTCCTGTAATGTTTGCTTACTATATATTTTAACTTTCGTTAGTGAACTAACGTTTTTCAGTTAAAAACATTGACATGTTTCTACCTTCCAGCTTAGGCGCTTTTTCAACTGTGGCTACATCCTGTAACTTTTCAGCAAAAACATCTAAAATCTGTTTACTGCTCTGTACATGCGCCATTTCACGTCCGCGGAATCTAAGTGTTACTTTCACACGGTCACCTTTTGTAAGGAACTTTCTTGCATTGGCAACCTTTGTGTTTAAATCGTTTTCTTCAATGTTTGGAGAAAGACGGATTTCTTTGATTTCGATTGTTTTCTGTTTCTTTTTGGCTTCTTTCTCTTTTCTAGCCTGTTCGTAACGATATTTACCGTAGTCAATAATCTTGCATACTGGTGGTTTTGCGTTTGGAGAGATCTTAACGAGATCTAACTCTGCTTCTCTTGCTAACGCCTGGGCTTCTTTGGATGACATGATGCCGATCATTTCGCCATCTGCTCCGATTACTCTTACTTCCTTGTCACGAATCTGTTCGTTAATCATTAAATCGCTAATTGTCTTGCACCTCCATGAGTCAAATACACATTTTTACACTAATCGCAAGTCCACGCTTGCGCATAAAAAAAGGATGATATCTCATCGATCCACCCAATACACACATAAATAACACTAACTTCCCTCGGAGTTATTTATCAAATATTGAACCATGGTCACTCATTTGTGCCTGGTGAGAGTGGATACTCTACTTTCTTTACCTATGACATAATAGCATTTATGCTTCCTAATGTCAACAATATTTTTGAAGTTTTTTCAACTTATTTCAGACATAAATGATTATATATCGGGCAGACTATTTTTGCAACCATGCAAATAAAATTCTAATTATTTTGGAGGTAATGATCATTATGACAAATCTTGGATGTACAGTGAAAACCTGTGTCCACAATGAAGAAAATCTTTGTTGTTTAAAAGAAATCGAAGTATCCGGTAAAGGCGCATTAAATTCCGATATGACCTGCTGCAGTTCATTCGCAAAGGAAAAAGGCGCTGTCTCAAATGCACTTCATGAAGAACCGGAACGAAAAACCGGCATTAAATGTTCTGTCGAAAACTGTACCTACAATCATCACTGCTATTGCACTGCAGATGCGGTGGACATTACAGGTTCCAAAGCTTCTACAAGCGGTCAGACAGAATGTTCCACATTTAAGCAGCGATAAATTCTGCGAAATCCCTGAAAGGATACCCTCACCTTGAGCGGTATCCTTTTTTATTTTCTTTTTTTGTTTTTCTGTTGTATACTAAGTCCAACATTTACGAAAGGATTTTTCCCTTATGAACTGTTTTAGCGAAAAAGTTTTTCTACAGTTAAAAGCACCTACAGAAGAAAGCCCTCTTAGTGATCATCAGAGAATTCTTCTCGCGCTGCAGACGCTTGGTTATAAACACGTCCAGATACCGCTTCACATTTTGCAAACCATTTATCCGATGTGCCGGGACTGCGATTTTGACATTACAGTCACTTTGGTTTATTGCAGGGAAAGCTGGATGGCGGTGAACATCGAACCTGGAAATACATTGGATCAGCATTATGGTCTGGCTGTAGATTATGGTTCCACGACTATCATCATGCAATTGGTAGATTTAAATTCCAGCAAAATCATTGCTCAGGAAAAGCTCTTTAACGGGCAGGTGCACTACGGAAAGGATATCCTCACACGCATTACCTATTCTTTAGAGGATAGTTCTCATATGGAACAACTCCAATATGCGACTATTAAAACATTTGAGCAGCTATTAACAAATCTCACCAAACAAACCGGTATTGATGCTCATAAATGCCCTGTTATGATCCTTTCTGGCAACACAACAATGATTCACTTTCTATTAAAGTTAAATGCATGGAGTGTATTTGCCTCTCCTTATGCACCTGTAACCTCTGATCCCGGCTGGCTATGGGGCAAAGAACTTGGAATGGATTTTCCAGGAATGCTTTATATCATTCCTGCAGCCTCTAACTATATCGGAGGCGATATTGTCAGCGGGTTGTTGACATTGGATCTTCATAAGAAAGAAGAAATCAGTCTGTTTTTTGATATTGGAACCAACGGAGAATTAGTCATCGGAAATAAAGATTGGCTCATTGCAGGTGCAGGAGCCGCGGGACCTGCTCTGGAAGGTGATATCAGCCGCTTTGGTATGCGTGCCGGAACTGGCGCCATCGATACAATTAAGATTCAAAACGGTCAACTAACCTATACAACCATCGGCAATGAAAAACCACATGGTATCTGTGGCTCAGGTATTATCGATCTTCTTGCCCAAATGCGTTTAAATGGCTGGATTAACATTGCCGGAGAGCTGAATCCCGACAAATCCGCCCGCATCGTTTATCTTCCTGAAGAAGAACAGTATGCAGCCGTCTATGCTGCATCCGAGGAATCTTCATCGGGAGAACCCCTTTTCTTTACGCAGGAAGATATCGACCAGTATTTGGATACGAAGGCTGCTGCTCATACAATGATTGAATGTCTTCTTGAAATGGCTGGCTGCCAGGAAACAGATTTAGCTCGATGCTATCTTTCCGGTGCTTTTACAGCACATTCCAATTTGGATTCAGCCATTGCCATCGGTATGTTTCCGGATCTTCCACGTGAGCGCTATACCGGCATTACAAATTCTTCATTAGATGGTGCAAGAACACTCCTTCTGAATCGTTCAAAGCTGCAGGAACTTCAGATGTTATCAGAAAACATCTACTGTGTTCAGTTTGCTTCCATCCCAGACTTCTTAATCCGTATGCGTGCCGCAAAATTTATCCCGCATACAGATATGGAACGTTATCCAACGATTCAAAAACAGCTAAATGACAATGGATTCTATTAAAGACAAAGGGCGCAAAAGCATTTCGCTTTTGCGCCATTCATTTTTTATTATGACATTGAATCTAATTATTTGAAGTATTTCACACCTGATTCGAAGAGTTTCAAATCCTGTTCGCCGTAAATGTTGATTGCTACAGAATCACCGCGACGTTCAGAGTGTGCCATCTTACCAAGAACACGTCCGTCAGGGCTTGTGATACCTTCGATTGCAGCGTAGGAACCATTGATGTTCCATTCTTCATCCATGGACGCATTTCCATCAAGGTCTACATACTGAGTTGCTACCTGTCCGTTCGCAAAGAGTTTGTCAATCCATTCTTTGCTTGCTACGAAACGGCCTTCACCATGGGAAGCAGGGTTACAGTATACTCCACCGAGTGTTGCTTCCTGAAGCCATGGGGACTTGTTCGTTACAACCTTTGTATAAACCATCTTGGAAATATGACGGCCGATAGTGTTGTATGTTAATGTCGGAGAATCGCTTGTCTGTCCAACGATTTCGCCATGTGGTACAAGACCAAGTTTAATGAGCGCCTGGAAACCGTTACAAATACCAAGTGCCAAACCATCTCTTTCATTTAAAAGCTTCATAACAGCTTCTTCCATCTTCGCATTTCTGAATGCTGTTGCGAAGAATTTTGCAGAACCATCTGGTTCGTCACCAGCGGAGAATCCGCCTGGGAACATGATGATCTGAGACTGACCTATTGCTTTTTCAAATTCATCTACAGATTCTCTGATGTCTTCTGCTGTTAAGTTCTTAAATACTTTAACGATTGTATCTGCACCTGCACGTTCAAAAGCTTTTGCACTGTCGAATTCACAGTTTGTACCTGGGAATACAGGGATAAATACGGTTGGTTTTGCAACCTTGTTCTTGCATACATAGATGCTGTCTGCTTTGTAAAGAGGAGTTTCTACTGCTTCTTTTCCTTCTACAGCAACTGTTGGGAATACATCTTCTAATGTTCCCTTCCAAGCTTCTACCGCTTCTTCATGAGCGATTGTAATATGTCCGTAAGAGAAATCTTTTTCTGTTACTTCACCGATTAATGTGTACTGGATGGAAAGTTCTGAAACTTTTCCATCTGGCACTTCTGCTACGATGCAGCCAAATCCCGGAGCAAATGCATCTCTTGGATCAAAGTTATGTTCAAGCTTCACACCAAGACCGTTACCAAATGCCATCTTACTTACTGCTGAAATCACACCATGAGAATCCAGTGCGTAAGCGGAAATGATTCTACCTGCTTTAATGTCATTGTGGAATTTGCCATACTGATCCAGCATGTATCCGTAGTCTGGTAAATCATATTCATTTCTCGGAACTCTTAAAAGAATCAGTTTGTTGCCTGCTTTCTTTAATTCCGGAGTAATAATTGTCTTATCGCTTGCCACATCCACTGCGAAGGATACTAATGTTGGTGGAACATCAATATCATTGAATGTTCCTGACATACTGTCTTTACCACCGATGGATGGAAGGCCAAATCCCATCTGAGCGCTATAAGCACCGAGAAGTGCTGCAAATGGCTGGCTCCAACGATGTGGATCTGATGTCATTCTGCGGAAGTATTCCTGGAATGTAAAACGAATCTTGCTGTAGTCGCCACCGGAAGCTACGATCTTCGCAACAGATTCAACAACTGCGTAGATTGCACCGTGGTATGGGCTCCAGCTTGAAAGGTATGGATCAAAACCATAGCTCATCATAGTTACTGTATCTGTCTTTCCTTTTAATACAGGAAGTTTCGCAACCATAGTCTGAGTTTCTGTTAACTGATATTTACCGCCGTATGGCATAAATACGCTGCCTGCTCCGATAGAACCATCGAACATTTCAACGAGACCTTTCTGAGAGCATACGTTTAAGTCTTTTAATGTATTTAACCAGGCTTCTCTTACGTCGCCTACTTCTTTTCTTTCGAAGTATTTGCCTTCTTCACTTGGCATATCAACTGCAACCGTTGTTTCCTGATGTGCACCGTTTGTATCAAGGAATGCTCTGGAAATGTTTACGATATCATTTCCTCTCCACTGTAATACAAGACGTGGTTCTTCTGTTACAACTGCTACTTCTGTTGCTTCTAAGTTTTCTTCTGCAGCATATTTCATAAATTCTGCTACATCTTTAGGGTCAACTACAACTGCCATACGTTCCTGAGATTCAGAAATTGCAATTTCTGTTCCGTCAAGACCTGCATATTTTTTAGGTACTTTATCAAGATTTACAACAAGACCTGCAGCCAATTCACCGATTGCTACGGATACACCGCCGGCACCAAAGTCGTTGCATTTCTTGATGAGTTTACTTACTTCTTCACGTCTAAATAATCTCTGGATTTTACGTTCTGTAGGTGCGTTGCCTTTCTGTACTTCTGCTCCACATGTTTCGATCGAGCTTTCAGTATGTACTTTAGAGGAACCTGTTGCACCGCCACAGCCGTCACGACCTGTACGTCCGCCTAATAAGATGATGATATCGCCCGGATCAGATGTTTCACGGATAACTGCACGTCTTGGCGCAGCACCCATAACAGCACCGATTTCCATACGTTTTGCAACGTAGTCCGGATGATAGATTTCTTTTACATAACCTGTCGCAAGACCAATCTGGTTACCGTAAGAGCTGTAACCATCAGCAGCGCCTGTTACAAGTTTTCTCTGTGGCAGTTTTCCTTTTAATGTTTCTGCCATAGATTTTGTAGGATCAGCAGCACCTGTTACACGCATTGCCTGATATACGTAAGTACGTCCTGACAACGGGTCACGGATTGCACCACCAAGGCATGTTGCAGCACCACCAAATGGTTCGATTTCTGTTGGGTGGTTGTGTGTTTCATTTTTAAAGTTTACAAGCCATTCTTCTACCTGACCATCCACTTCTACTGGTACAACGATAGAACAAGCGTTGATTTCCTCAGATTCTTCCTGATCCTGTAATTTGCCTTCTTTTTTCAGCTTTTTCATAGCCATAAGAGCAAGATCCATTAAGCATACGAATTTGTCCTTACGATCTCCGTATACTTCTTTTCTGTCTGCTAAATAGCTTTCGTATGTTTCTACGATTGGCGCTTTGTAGTAGCCTTCACCAAATTCTACATCTGTTAATTCTGTAGAGAAGGTTGTATGACGGCAATGGTCAGACCAGTAGGTGTCTAACACACGAATTTCTGTCAT
>CAZYUZ010000126.1:0-6567 GCA_964650775.1 uncultured Lachnoclostridium sp.
TACAATATGAGATGTACTCATCTGCAGCAACGGGTGCGAGACCATATCGTAAGAATCAATGGATTCTTTTCGTTTCAGGGCAACTCCCCAGCCGTCTGAACACTTGACGCATGAATCTCTACTTCGCTTATTATTAAATTAGTAAAATTATACCATAAAATATATATATGGCAAGAGTTTGTTATGTTTTTATCGATAGATTCCGACAGATTCTTTAAACCACTGAAACAAATTCTTGACAGAACCTCATTTTGTGCTAAAATCTAATAGAATATGTAAAACGTTGAAGAGAAGAGTAGGATAGGAAATGTCCCAGAGAGAGGCTCACTTGGTGGAAGAGTCTTGGCAGGAACTCATCTGAAGACCATCTCGGAGTGGCTCTAATCAAGCCCGGTGATTCCGTTATCATCATAAAGAAAGTGGCATGTGTGGGAATTTTTATCACATGCAATTAGGGTGGAACCACGGTAAAAGAAAAAAGTATTATCGTCCCTGAATAGACACAAGGTGTTTATTCGGGGACTTTTTATTTTCCCGATAAACACAAACACGATTATTTAGGAGGAAAAAGATGAAGATCACACTCAAAGACGGTTCTGTAAAAGAATACGCAGAAAGCAAATCAGTATACGATATCGCTCTCGATATCAGCGAAGGTCTTGCACGTGCAGCGTGTGCAGGCGAAGTAAACGGAGAAGTGGTAGACTTAAGAACAGTGGTAGATGCAGACTGTGAACTTAGCATTTTAACAGCAAATGACGCGAAAGGTCTTGCAGCTCTTCGCCACACAGCATCTCACGTACTTGCAGAAGCAGTAAAAAATGTATTCCCGGATGCAAAATTAGCAATCGGACCAAGCATTGACACAGGATACTACTACGATTTTGATCATGCGCCATTCTCAAGAGAAGACCTTGATAAAATCGAAGCAGAAATGAAAAAAATCATCAAAAAAGGTGAAAAATTAGAAAAATTCACACTTCCAAGAGAAGAAGCAATCAAATTTATGGAAGAAAAAGGGGAACCTTACAAAGTAGAATTAATTCAGGATTTACCGGAAGATGCAGAAATCTCTTTCTACAAACAGGGTGAATTCGTTGACCTTTGTGCAGGTCCGCACCTTATGAACACAAAACCAATCAAAGCATTTAAGCTTATTTCTTCTTCTATGGCTTACTGGAGAGGTGATTCCAATAAAGCGCAGTTACAGCGTATTTACGGAACAGCGTTTACAAAGAAAGATGAATTGGCTGCATACCTTGAACATTTAGAAGATATTAAGAGACGTGACCACAACAAACTTGGCCGTGAAATGGAGCTCTTCACAACTGTTGATGTTATCGGACAGGGTCTTCCGTTATTAATGCCAAAGGGTGCAAAAATGATCCAGAAAATGCAGAGATGGATCGAAGATACAGAAGACAACGAATGGGGCTATGTACGTACAAAAACTCCGCTCATGGCGAAATCTGATCTCTACAAGATTTCCGGTCACTGGGGACATTATAAAGAAGGTATGTTCGTACTTGGTGATGAAGAAGTGGATAAAGAAGTGTTTGCGCTTCGTCCAATGACATGTCCATTCCAGTACTATGTATACAAAGCAAGCCAGAAATCCTACAGAGACCTGCCGATCCGTTATGGTGAAACATCCACATTATTCCGTAACGAAGATTCCGGTGAAATGCATGGTCTGACACGTGTACGTCAGTTTACAATTTCTGAAGGTCACCTGATCGTAAGACCAGACCAGATGGTAGAAGAATTCAAGGGTTGTCTTGCACTTGCAAAATACTGCCTTGAAACATTGGGAGTACAGGAAGATGTAACATACCGTCTTTCTAAATGGGACCCGAACAACAAGGAAAAATATATTGGCAGTGCAGAAGTTTGGGAAGAAACACAGGGACATATCCGTCAGGTTTTAACAGAGCTTGAAATCCCATTCTATGAAGAAGAAGGCGAAGCTGCATTCTACGGACCAAAGGTAGATATTCAGGCAAAGAACGTATACGGAAAAGAAGATACCATGATCACAATTCAGTGGGATGCAGTACTTGCAGAACAGTTTGATATGTACTACATTGACCAGAATGGTGATAAGGTTCGTCCATACATCATCCACAGAACAGCGATGGGATGCTATGAAAGAACACTTGCATGGCTGATTGAAAAATATGCCGGAAAATTCCCAACATGGTTATGTCCGGAACAGGTTCGTGTACTTCCGATTTCTGAAAAATACATGGACTATGCAGAAAAAGTCCGCAAAGAACTTGCGAAGAACGGCGTAGACGCAACTGTTGACAACCGTTCTGAAAAGATTGGTTACAAGATCCGTGAAGCAAGACTTGACAAACTTCCATACATGCTGATCGTTGGTGAAAAAGAAGAGGCGGAAGGTTTGGTTTCTGTAAGAAGCCGTTTCGCAGGCGATGAAGGACAGAAGAAGCTGGAAGAATTTGTTGACCAGATCTGTAAAGAAATCCGTACAAAGGAAATTCGTAAAGAAATTCCACAGGATGCAAAATAATTGATTCTTTATAAGGGGAATGCAGATTGCTTTCCCCTTATTTTTATGCTATTCTTAACTTAACTGTGGAGGTGGCTTTATGGAACTGCGCGATAATATTAAAGGGGTACAGCATCTGGGAATTCCTGTATGCAAAATGGAAGAAACAAAGAAATTTTATATAGAAAATTTTGGATTTGAAGTTATGCATGAAAAGGAGATCTTTTATCCGGAAAAGATGAAAATCTGCTTTTTAAAGCTGGGAGATCTGGTGGTAGAGCTTTTTGAACACAAAAACGAAGCTGTTCGTAAAGAAGCAGAGTCCAGAGTGACTGGTGTATATGACCATTTTGCCATTGATGCGGCTGACTTTGACGATTATGCGGCAAAACTGATCAACAAAGGTCTGACTTTAGCAGCAGGCACTGCAGATGGTGTGGTTCTGTATGAAAATATCAAGAGCAAAGGTATCCGTGGGGTGAATTTTGTATCGCCAAATGGTGATGTGGTGGAAATCTGTTACGACAATGCAAGAAGCTATGCAGGAAAGAGCGGACTTTTAGGATGGGATCATCTGGCAGTTCGTACGAAAGACTTAAAGGAATCCATGTCATTCTACGCAGGTCTTGGCTTTCACATGACTGGCAATGGTTATCTTGATACACCGGATGGCAGACTCTATATTGCATTTATGACATGCAAAGGGTTCACATTAGAGCTGATTCAGCTTGTCGGAGCGGCAGTAGATGATCCTGATACATGGAAGAGTGGAAAGATTGACCACATTGCGCTGGACGTGCAGAATGTGCAGGATGCATTTATGGAAGCCAGAAGCAAGGGATATGAAATGGTTGATTTCGGGGTGAAAGAATTGCCATTATTTGACCATGGCTGCAGATTTTTTGCAATCAAAGGACCAAACGGTGAAAAAATTGAATTTAATCAGGTGAACAGATTTTATATTTTATAATGTTTCTATAAAAATACATTTTAAGATATTTACATTCCGTAAAGAATATGATAGAAATATTGTTAGCGCAAAAAGGGAGTAGTTACATGCTCCAGCATGTTTTGGTATTCGTCAGTACGTCCGATTTTGGACCGGATGCCAGACAATAAGTTGATTGAACGAGACTTTTTGTGTACACAATAAGTGTGCACAAGAGGTCTCTTTTTATTTGAAGTGTGCACTGTGAATTGAAAGGAGAATATGATGAGAGAAGTCTATCAGATGACAAAAGAAGAACTGCTTTTACAGTATCCGGATGTGGACGGGCTGACAGAGGAAAAAGCAGCGCAGATTCTTGCCGAAAAAGGTGAAAACGTATTAGAAGAAACAGCGAAAAAGAGCGTACTTTCCGTATTTTTAGGACAGTTTGCAGATTTACTGGTAATTATCCTCATTGCAGCAGCGATCATTTCCATGGTATCAGGAAATGTGGAAAGTACCATTGTAATTTTTGCGGTAATTATTTTAAATGCGGTGCTTGGAACCGTACAGTATGTAAAAGCAGAAAAATCCTTAGATTCATTAAAGGCACTTTCTTCACCACATGCGAAAGTTATTCGTGATGGCGTGCGAAAAGAAATTCTTTCTAAAGATGTGGTGCCAGGGGATGTTTTAATGCTGGAAGCAGGTGATATGGTCGTTGCAGACGGACGTATCCTGGAAAACTTTTCCCTCCAGGTAAATGAAAGCTCCCTGACAGGAGAATCTACAAATGTAGATAAAAAAGAGGAAGACATTTCTGGTGAGGTGGCACTTGGAGACCGCATCAATATGGTATATTCCGGAAGCCTTGTAACCTATGGACGTGCGAAAGTTCTGATCACGGGAACTGGTATGAACACTGAAATGGGTAAAATCGCAGGGCTCATGAATGAAACAAAAGAGAAGAAAACTCCGCTTCAGCGAAGCCTTGACAATTTCAGCAAGAATCTTGCGATTGTTATCATGATCATTAGTGGGATCGTATTCGGTCTTAGAATCTGGCAGGGTGAACCGGTGCTTGATTCCTTGATGTTTGCGGTTGCCCTTGCTGTTGCAGCGATTCCGGAAGCATTAAGCTCAATCGTAACCATCGTTCAGGCAATGGGTACCAGAAAAATGGCTGCCGACAATGCAATCATGAAAGAATTAAAGGCAGTAGAAAGCCTTGGCTGTGTATCTGTTATCTGCTCTGATAAAACAGGTACATTAACACAGAATAAAATGACTGTCACAGATGTTTATGTGGGTGGAAAATGTCTCAAACCGGAAGAACTTGATATTAGAAATCCGCTGCACAGATATTTTCTGTATACTGCAATTCTGAATAACGATTCTTCAATCAACACTGGAAAAGATATCGGAGATCCTACAGAAACTGCGCTCCTTGCAATGGCAAGAAAAGCCGGTCTTACTGATGCGGGGATTTCAGAAGAAGTTATCAGAAGCATGATGCCTCGAATGGATGAACTTCCATTTGACTCTGATCGAAAGCTCATGAGTACAAAATACAAAATCCATGCGATTCCAACAGTTCTTACAAAAGGTGCGCTGGATGTGCTTTTGGACAGAGTTGTAAGCATTGCAACAGAAGATGGTGTCAGACCGATTACAGAGGCTGATAAAAAAGAAATTTTATATCAGAATCAGAAGTTTTCAGAAAATGGTCTTCGTGTACTGGCATTTGGAGACAAAAAGACAGATGAAAATGAAAATTTATCCTTAGAAAATGAAACAGGGTTTGTTTTTTCGGGTCTTGTTGCGATGATCGACCCGCCTAGAGTGGAAACAATTCAGGCGGTAGCGGATGCGATCGGTGCCGGAATCAAACCAGTCATGATTACAGGTGACCATAAGGTCACAGCAACAGCCATTGCAAAACAGATTGGTATTTTCACAGAAGGTGATATGTCCGTAACGGGTCAGGAACTGGATGCCATGTCTGATGAAGAACTGGCTGAAAAACTGGAACATATTTCCGTTTATGCCCGTGTTTCACCGGAAAATAAGATTCGAATCGTAGATGCATGGCAGAGAAAGGGTCATATTGCAGCGATGACCGGAGACGGCGTGAATGATGCCCCGGCCCTGAAAAAAGCGGATATCGGTGTTGCAATGGGTATCACAGGAACAGAGGTTTCCAAAGATGCAGCAGCCATGATCCTTGCAGATGATAACTTTGCGACAATCATCAAAGCAGTTCTGAATGGACGAAACGTTTACAGAAACATTCTGAATGCGATTAAATTCCTGCTTTCTGGAAATCTTGCAGCGATCATTGCAGTATTGTATTGCTCAATCATGGCATTGGATTCTCCATTTGCACCGGTACACTTACTGTTTATTAACCTGTTGACTGACTCGCTTCCTGCACTTGCAATTGGTATGGAACCAACCGACAGATCACTGTTAAAAAATAAACCAAGAGATCCAAAGACAGGAATCCTGACAAAATCATTTTCCGCGAAGCTTGCCTTTTATGGTATTTTGATTGCGGTTGTGACAATGACCGGATACTATATGGGTCTTCAGACGGATGCGATGACAGCAAGTACAATGGCATTTGCAACTTTGACACTTGCACGTCTGTTCCATGGATTTACATGTCGAAGTGACCGTTCTCTCGCAAAGATTGGACTTACAAGCAATAAATGGAGCCTTGCAGCCTTTGCAACAGGTGTGGTACTTCTTGCATTTGTACTGCTTGTACCATTTATGCAGTCATTATTTGAGGTTGCGCCATTAAGCGGAGCACAGCTGGCAGCAATTGTCGTGCTGGCGTTTTTACCAACTCTGTCAGTTCAGATTGTGAAAATGATCAAAGAAGCGATGGGGAAATAAATTTATAAAATAATAAAAAAGTTGTTGACTTTTGTTTCTGTTCAGTGTATTATATCCAAGTCGGCGGACGAAACAAAAGTCGACAAGAACGTTATGGGATCTTAGCTCAGCTGGGAGAGCATCTGCCTTACAAGCAGAGGGTCACAGGTTCGAGCCCTGTAGGTCCCATACCATGGCGAGATAGCTCAGTTGGCTAGAGCACACGGTTCATACCCGTGGTGTCGAG
>CAZYUZ010000127.1:0-6504 GCA_964650775.1 uncultured Lachnoclostridium sp.
TTCTCCTTCATCGATCAGATATGGTGTCTGTCCTAAATAGTCTTCTGCTGAAAAGCCAATTCTGCCTTCCATTAAGAATCCATCAATACTTCTTGTACCATTAAAAACAATCTGGTCTTCTGCCAGTCCCTGTAATCTGCGATAAAGTTTGCCATCACAAGATAAGCTGTCACCAATCTCTAACATCGAAAAACTATTTTCTAAAACATTATCTACTATTTTCAGAGTTGTAGCTTTTTCTGCCAGTAAATTCATGGCATTATCATAAATCTCTACCTTTAATTCATAATCGCCAATCATCTCTTCTGTAGTTGTCACAGAATATTTTCTACTTAAGCTTTCCCCGATATCACAGACCCAGCGCACGTTATATTCTGAAATATAGCTGCACTTATTGGTAATCTGGCTATTATAGATTTCCATAGTAAGCCCTGCTGCTGCATAATAAGTTTCCGGAAGGTAAATCTGGATTTCTTCTTCCGTTGTAGCAATTGAATCTTCAGTAACTGGTGTGTCTAAATATGGTTTTAAATCTTTTTTCATAGATAATACTGTCACCAGTAACACTGCTACGATGATAACAATTAAACTTAAAGCTCCTGCCATAATCAGAAGCAAACCATTTTTCGACTTACGTTTTTTATTTTTTGTCTGCATTGATTATCCCTTTCTAATTAAAACCCGTTGTTCTCCAGCATTATATCTATATAAAAAGCTCTTGAATATGCAAATTTTCTCATGTCTCGTCGACTCTTCGTAAAATCATCACTGTTTCTTCCAAAAAAACGCCAATAATGATTTTCCATTGGATCGCTCATAAGTAATTTATATTCGTCTAATTTTTCATTTACCAAATCTTCTGCAAAAACAGTATCTCTCATTTCCCTCAATTTGGCAGCAAACTGCTGACGAAACAGTGCATTATTAGATAAATTTGCAAACAGCGGACATTTTTCTATCACATAAGCAATGGTATCATGCTCTGCAAGATTTTCCGAAAAGGCAGATGTATTTACATCAAAGAGCATCCAGCGCCATTTACCATCTTCATATGGTTTATCACTCACCCTTCTGGAACGCCATAAAGCATAATTCGCATTCGGCCAATCACCATTTCGAGACATATAGATTTCTGCCGCATAATAATCAATAAAGCTTTCCATATCTATCAAATTACAGGCTTTCTGATAATTATCATTATTGGTCATATCTGCTGTTTCAATAAATTCAAGCATGGCAAAATATGTATCATAGTCTTCGTCTATTCCCGCCTCTAACGCATCTGCTTTGAATATTATGACATTGCCCTTATCCACACCATAATAATGCTCTATATAATTTTCATCGTATTTTTCAGTGAGATAATAAAATCCCCAATATTCTCCGTTCAAAAAAAGTACATAAGGTTCATAATGCATGGTACAAAACTCACAATCTCTTGTAAGCTCAGCACCGATACGATCCTTCATTTTTCCATAGTAATCATTCCCACCGGCAGAAAGTGTTACACGCTGCGGATAATACCCCGTTCCAAAAAAATCATACTGCATTTGGTTGCTTCCATATTCGTCTCGGGCATAGAAATTTAAACTTTTAGGATAAAATGATCTGCTCACTCCGCCTTGAATCCTAAGACCCACTGATTGCGAAAGCACTAATTGCTTTTCCGTATCAAACACCTGTATATGGGCAGCTCTTTCCCATTCTCTACCACTTTTTTGATAGTTTGCCTTCCATACATAATCATAATAATCTTCAAGATTCACTTCTGCGGCATATTCTGTAAATACATCTCCCAACACGTAAATCCCTTTTTCATCGCTGAAAAGATCATCCGGATCTGCCGTCACAGATATGATATTTACATCATTATATCCCGGCTTTCCTCCATAACCCAAAAAATATACTTGTTCCTCTACTTTACTTCGATTTCCATATTTATCATAATATGCCACTTTTAAAATGGTACATTTATCAATTAAATAGTGTGGAACTTGATAAATGCAATCTTCTGTTAAAAATTTACTACTAAGGTCCGTGCGCATAGAATTAGTGTTGTCATTTCTAGTTGCATCATAAATTAAAAGCGGCTCCTCGTATTTATATGAGTCTTTTGTCGGTTCTGAACCGTCTAAGGTATAATAAATTTCTTCTGTCGGTGCATATATCTTAAGATAAAATTCTTCATCATAAAAACCAGTTTTTTTAGAAAACACGATCTTGCCATCTATGGAATTCTCCTGACTATAAATCAATTCGGCAATTGTATATTTCAAGTTAAAATCTGTTGCAGCCAAATATGCTACCATAATCACCATCATGGATAGAATTATGATTAATTGTTTTTTGACTTTCATTTTGTATATATTACCTCAAATTTAAATGTCTGGAAAGCGCATTCAAACGTATCTCTATAAAGTCTCTAATCTGTCCGCAGCGATTCCATAAAAAGCTATTTTCCCAACGACTATTTTCCAAATAATGGATTCCAACAATATTTTCCTGATACCATGAAAGATTTTTCATACCATCCTCATACTCCATAGGCTCATCATCTATTAGTCTTTGAATTGCAGGAACATATTTCGAATTCCAAACTTCACAAAGTTCTTTTCTAAAATCCTCATGCTGATAAATCTGTACCCAATATTTTTCTGATGGAACATGATCAATCAGCCACAAATCCTCTGAAAGTCTCTTTTCCAGATAGGAATGTTCCACATCCCACGGAAAGCACGCATGCAAAAGACCATCTCCGGTAATGTCTGACTCTTTATAAAAGTAAATACTGCTATATAAGCTGATATCTTGAGCCAACTCATAAAATAACCATTGCATCGCAAAGCTTTCCATATCAATATATTCTGAATAATGCTTTCCACTCTGATTATATCCATCTTCCGCGTACAATGCATCCTCGAACTCCTGCCAATAATCCGCAATATAGTTTACCTGCTCCCTCGAAGAATATCTCGCTCTCTTCAATGTCAATTTAGAACCATATTTGCTTACAAAACGGCTGTCAAAATCCGAAAAATCCATGGTATCTGCTTCTAAAAGATATCCGCCGGTAATATCTTCCGGATTATTCTCCACATCATAATAATATCTTTCAAAAACTCCACCCTCATCTAAACCTGAACAAAAGTCAGCGTTTTCTAAAGTTGCAATGTTGATTGTTTTTGTATTTTCATACACACTTTCGATTTCAATACGATTTTTATCAAGTTCAATCTTTTCAACCAGAAAATATACTCCCGTATATTCTCCAGCTATATAAAGATTCACCAATCGAAATTCCGGTGCATATGCAAAACCTACTCCTCGTACCAATTCTGCCGTTGCAACATAGCTCATTAACGAATCATTACGATAGCCTGAAATAAACACAAAATCCTCATTGGCTCCCATATTTAGCAAGTTGGTGTATGATTCCAGTTTCAAATTGTAACTCTTCTTTTCTACCAGCCAGGAATCATTTCCGTGTCCGTAAAAACCTTTCATTTCTATGTGAGTAATCTCACCATTTGTATCAAGCGCAGTGAGCAGACCCGGAATTTCTTCTGTTTTATTTTCATGTATATAATCCAAATCTTTTGATTGAGGTAACGTGACATAAATAGATGGAATATTTTGTACACTCTGAAATTTAATTGGATAATATCGACCTTCCCACGTAAAAATCGTAATCTCATCCTCAAGATTTCCTGCAAACTCCTGGTATCCGCCCTGACAAGTTCTGGCTTCTAAGAATACTTCTTCACTGCCGTAAGCTACCGGCAATGTAAAGCACCACCTTTGCTTTGCTTTGGAATAATACCCCAAAAGCTTTAGTTCCTCTCCTTTTACATTCAATCTGGCAGTCAGCGTCTCCAGCAAATCTGCTTTCTTTGGACTCAGGCATCCATTTTCCCAGAGACAAAAATCCGTGTCCTCATAATAGCCACTCACATGCGCCAGATTATTATTCAATTCTCCAATTTCCACACTGCTGCTTTGATAGCAGTAGTCGATCTGCCCATCCTGAAGTTCTCCAACAAACTCCTCGGAAGATGTTACGCAATTAGAAAGTCTTCCATTTGCAACACCCACTACAGAACCTGCACATTCTCCATAAACCTGCACATCCACATAGCAATTTAAAACAGCGGCATCCATCGTATCAGTTGCAACAACTCCACAAACTTCTCCTGAAAACATGCAATCTTTTACCTGAAGATTCTTTACAATCCCTCCAAGATTTACAAATAATCCTACATATTCTCCTGAGCGTTCCATCGTTACCCCAGAAATGGTGTAACCATTTCCATTAAATACGCCAAGAAAGGAACTGCCATTTTCTCCGACAGTTCCTATTGGCATCAAGTTATCGTAGCCGGAAAAATCCAGATTCGCCTGTAAACTCACTTCACAATTCTGGTAGTCCACTCCAGAATTCACACTTTCTGCAAATTCCAGATAATCTTTCGGAGAATGTATCTCTATTTTATCTGCATATAAAACAGAAGCTTCTTCCTGCATCGATTGTTCTATATCTGTCTCTTTTAAAGAGAAAATCACAACAATTGCTGCAGCAGAGATTAAAATTATAATTAAAAAGACGTATATTGTTTTTTTATATTTATACATATTCATGAAATAATTGTTCCTAGATTTATAATCCGATTCGCAATTCGCTTATTCCCCGATACTCTTCCTCTACCTTGCGATAGCTTTCCAAATTCCCTATATCATACCTTCTTCCATGCATCTCCATTGCATATACAGACACCTGCGTACTCAGCCATGCAATATAGCTTCCCGGTGCATCTGTACCACATCCGGCATCAATGCCTCTTTGAATGAGTTTTGCATCTTCTCTTGTATAAAAATAAAATGGAGGACAACACCAATGGCTTTCCGGCTCTGCTGGTTTTTCTACCATTTTTAAGATCTTATCTGTTTCATCAATTGTTACTACACCAGATTTATGAAGTCTAGCTTCTTCTGGTTCATAATATCTCATAATGCATGAAGCATTCTTATTTTTCGCATACTTCATAAAAGTTGTCAGACTGAAATCAAGCAGATTGTCTCCAGCTATGACAAGCATTTCATCATCCAGACCTAATTTTTCGATGGCAAACTGAATGTCTTTTACTGCACCAAGGCGAGTTTCATTGCTGCTTGTCCCATCGTCGACCACAGTGATTTTTTCTTTTCCCTTTGCCCATTTTTCAAAATGCTCTGCAAATTTATGATTCGAGATTACTACATACTCATCCACTAAATTTGCTTTTTCGATATCTTCGATCAACCAATCCAGAATTGCTTTTCCCTGTACTTCCAGTAATGGCTTTGGAAAATTTTCAGTTAATGGATACAAACGAGTTGCATAACCCGCTGCTAAAATCAAACATTTCATTGTCGTCTATCCTCTCTAAATCCGTGCACCGTCTGCACTTTCACACATATGTACAGAATATTTTCCATCGAGGTAAGGAAATGCCTTCAAATATTCCAGCGTAACATTTTCTATGATTGAATCCTCAAATGCCGGATCAATCAATGCCATACAACAGCCTTTAAATCCGGCTCCTGAAAAACGACCACCATAAATTCCATCAGTATGTGTCATAATCTCGTACATCGTTTTCAACTCCGGTGAACCTGCTTCATAATTATAAATCGAAGACCAGCCACTCTCGAAGGAAAGCTTTCCATAGGTCTCGATATCACCACGACACCAGGCTTCCACACCCTTCTGCACGCGGAAATATTCTCCATACCAGTGTTCCGCACGCTTTCTCCAGCTTTCCGGCAATCGTTCTCCGTATTGCTGATAAACCTCATATGGGACATCACGAAGTACCGTATCTTTGAACTTTCCATAATCCATCCCTGCATAAGCCATCAGTGCATACGCAGCACTCTTACATTCATCCACACGAAGATTATACTTTGATCCCGCCAGATTACGTTCTACACCACTGAAAAAAATAGCAATCTTATAGGGCTTCATATTCGGGTGAGTCGGAATTACTTCATAGCTGTCATCTCGGGTATCTAAATACAGCAAGTGATCTTTTTTAGATAAAACCTCACAGGACTGATCTAATTTTCCGCAGGAAACGCCTACATAATTATTTTCTGCGGACAATGCCATCATAATCAGCTCTCTCTCTGAAAGCTGTATATGATTCACTCTGCAAAGCGCAATCAAAAATGAAATGATCACCGCCGCAGATGAAGAAAGACCACCGATTGGAAGACTTCCCTCAATCACACCGCAAAGCCCAACTTGTAACGAATATTTTTGACCAAGCGCAATCGTTGCACCTCTTAAGTAATCAGCCCAATCATTTTCCTTCACTTCCGGAACCTGATTTACATGCCACTGAGCACGTTTTTCAAATTGAAGCGAAGACATCTCAATAACGCCATTTTTCTTAGGACCATATGCGATGTGAATTCCTTTATCGATAGCCAGACCAGTGATTCTGCCTAGCTGATGATCTACATGAG
>CAZYUZ010000128.1:0-6466 GCA_964650775.1 uncultured Lachnoclostridium sp.
GATAATACTTGTGCGGCGTATTTCCTGATCATCTGTCTGCTGATTTTATTCCAGGCAGTATTTGAATGGAGAAGAACCAGAGGAAAAGGAAAATCCTACGGCTGGATTGCTGCAATGTTGGCAATCACATTGCTTCTGGGTAAATTTGGCAGCAGCAGTTTCCTTTATGGACAGTTTTAAGGACGCCATATGTGAGTGTGCGGTTTAGAGGTAAAGATGAAAAAAATTATAACGACAGTAGCGGCAGTGATTGTGGCTGTGGCGCTGGTAATTGTTTTGAAAAATCAATATGGCAGCATTTTTGCGGGAAACACCTATGGCATGCCTGCGCTGATAGAGCAGGGAGAGGTGGAGCACCTGTTTATTGGTTCCTCCATGTTCCGTCAGGGATTGGATATTGATGCGTTGGAAGAAAATCTGGATGGCAGTGTGTACATCTTATCCTATAACGGTAATCAGCCGATATTTATGGCAAAAGAACTGGAATATATGCTGGAGCAAGGACTGAAAATCGAGAATCTTTATATTGATTTTTATGCGTATACGTTGACAGCCATTCCATGGATCAGTGATACCAAAATGTTTTTGGACACAGACCTGGGATTTAAAATCGATGCATGGAAAACTATGGCAGAATATAATGACGTGAGTCTGAATGATTTCTATGAAATGTTTGTGACTGCAAATAATGAGCAGATATTGATGTATCCAATTAACAATGCAATCGTATCTTCTCAGTTTAGAAACGGAGGTTCTCTGCTAAATATGACAGGGCAGAGCAAAGAACATTTAGATACACTGGATTTGGGTGTGCGTGACGGTTTGTTTGAATCTCAGCTTGCAGGGTATGACAAAATGGTGAAATTAGCAGAAGCATATGAGATCAACCTGCTGTTTATCGAAACACCAAAGTATGAAAAATTGCTTTCTGATACAAGAGAGGGCTGTTATAGCGAGCTGCTTGGAGAAATGATTTCGTGGGCAGATGCCGCAGGTGCAAAGTACCTGCTTGCAGACGATTTTGAATTTGACCATGCGGATGGAGCAAACTTTCAGGATTTGATTCATTTGTCAGGGCGGGGACGTAAGGCTTACTGTAAGATGTTGGCAGAATCTATTGGAAAATAATGAAAACTCACGTTGTTACCGAAAAATGTGCAACGTGAGTTTTTTTGATGGAATTAAGTTTCATATTGTGTATAGTCGCGCTCAATCAGTGTTTCCAGAAGCTCCTGGCGCTGAATATCTTTGGATAGATTATGTTCCAATGTGCGGACAAGTTCCAGTTTGTTTTTCTTGGTGACGCCACCTAAATTATATTTTCTGATGATCGGAATTAATTCACTTCGCCAAAGAATTCGCAGCTGGTTGTGCAGTCGCATGCGCTTTTGATTTGGCTGTGCTTTGCGGACACATTCTAATTGAATGTTTTCTGCTTCATCCAGATAGACACAGTAGATGCCCCAATGCTCCGGAATTTCTTCCGGGGCTTTTTCTTTGAATTTCTGCCCAGTCACAAGATAATTTCTGTCGCAGTAGCGCTCATAGTCGTGAATCTGGCGCTCCAGGCGATTTAGGTTATCTTTATCGCTTTTAAATTCAAAGCCAATCATTTCTTCTTCGGTTACCAGCAGTGCATCTGCGCGGGTCTTTCTGCCAAAACAGAATTCCTCGAAAAATCGCAGACGTTTGCCCTTAGATTCATAATATTCAAATAAGACAGAGCGCATCTGCTCATCTTTTAGTTTTTTTCTGCTTTCCATTTGATTCTCCGTGATTAGCAATTGTTGTACAAATCTGTATTAGATTATAACAAAGCATAACAGATTGGAAAAGAATATTATTTTTTTCTTGACTGACAAAGTTTACAGAGTTAAGATTGATGTAATCGTTTATAGCTTTAACGTGGTAAAACGTTTGAAAGAAAAGTTAAAGCAGAGGAAGAAAGGAAGACTTGAGGTAATGGAAAAGAAAAATATCGATTGGGGAAATTTAGGATTCGGTTACATGGAAACAGAAAAACGTTTTGTTTCTAACTATAAAAACGGAGCATGGGACGAAGGTGCTCTCACAGAGGATGCGACAGTAACAATCAGTGAATGTGCAGGTGTTCTTCAGTATGCACAGACATGCTTTGAAGGTATGAAGGCATATACAACAGAGGATGGACATATCGTAACATTCCGTCCTGATTTAAACGCTTCCCGTATGAAAGACAGCTGCGAAAGATTACAGATGCCGGTATTCCCGGAAGATAAATTTGTGGAAGCAGTTTGCAAAGTTGTAGAAGCAAATGCAGCATATGTACCACCATATGGTTCAGGCGCAACTCTTTACATCAGACCATACATGTTCGGTTCTAACCCGGTAATCGGCGTAAAACCAGCGGACGAATATCAGTTCCGTATTTTTACAACACCTGTAGGTCCATACTTCAAAGGTGGTGTAAAACCTCTGACAATCCGTGTTTGTGATTATGACCGTGCAGCACCACATGGTACAGGTCATATTAAAGCCGGCTTAAACTATGCAATGAGCTTATATGCAATCGTTGATGCACATGAACAGGGATATGATGAAAATATGTACCTTGATTCTGCTACAAGAACTTATGTAGAAGAAACAGGCGGAGCAAACTTCTTATTCGTAACAAAGGACGGCAAGGTTGTAACTCCAAAATCAAGCACAATCTTACCATCTATCACACGTCGTTCCTTAATGTATGTTGCCAAAGAATACTTAGGCCTGGAAGTGGAAGAAAGACCGGTTGCGCTCGCAGAATTAAAAGACATGGCAGAATGCGGTCTTTGCGGTACAGCAGCAGTTATTTCTCCAGTTGGAAAAGTAGTTGACCATGGCACAGAAATCTGTTTCCCAAGCGGCATGACAGAAATGGGACCAGTGACAAAGAAATTATATGATACATTGACAGGAATCCAGATGGGACGTATTGAAGCTCCGGAAGGATGGATTAAGGTAATTAAATAAGAAGATTATGTAGGCGGCTGCGTGAAAACGCAGCTGCTTTTTTTCGCGAGTAACGAGGAAAACGTTTGACGAGTACCGCGAAAGCCTGGATATTGAAGATATATAGGGTGCTTATGATGAGCGAAGCAAATGTTTTTCTAGCAGACCAATTAATTGATAAAGACCTACAGCTACGATGCAAAGCACTACAATGGACATGATGACCCAGTCAAGTTTAAAAACCTGCGAGCCATAGATAATGAGATAACCAAGTCCCTGCCTTGCAGCCAGAAACTCTCCAATGATAACGCCCACCAGTGCCAGCCCGATATTGACCTTCATAAGAGAGATTAATGTCGGTAGTGTGGAAGGAAACAGTACCTTTGTCAAAATATGTTGTTTTGTGCCATGAAGCGTTAAAATGAGCAACTGATCCTCAGAATCAGATTCCACAAATGCAGTGTAGAGGGAGAGGATCGTGCCAAAGATTGCCACAGAAATACCTGCAACGATAATGGTTCTGACATTTGCGCCCAGCCATACGATGAGCAGCGGTGCCAGTGCGGATTTTGGCAGGCTGTTTAGGACTACAAAATATGGTTCCAGTATTTTTGAAAGGTTTGGGAAAAACCAAAGCAGAACTGCTATCCCATACCCGACAATGATAATTAAGGTAAAACTGACGAACACTTCTGCTAACGTGGTTCCAAGGTGAAGAAAGAAGGAACCATCTACGCACATTTGGTAAAAGGTCCTGCAGATTCTGGAAGGGCTGCTAAAGATAAAACCATCAATCCAGTCTGCATTCACCGCAAGCTCCCAAATGACCAGAAAGCAGATTAAGATCATTATTTGGCAGAATTTTACGAATATTTTTTGCCGTTTGTGTGAACGCACAAAAGCTGCTTGTTCCTGAGATGTTTTAGGAATCATGCGTGTTCAACTCCTTCCATATGAGATTAAAATAGGCTTTAAATTCTGATGTATTCCTTCGGTTCATCGGAGAATCTATGTCCAATCCCTCAAAGGAAATGCTGATATCATTTACAATGTGCCCCGGGCGGGGACTTAAAACCAGTACCCGGTCTGCCATGGAAACTGCCTCGGACAAATCATGAGTCACCAAGATTGCAGTTTTTTGTTCCTTTTTGATGATTTTCCAGATATCATCTGCAACTGTCAGACGCGTCTGATAATCTAACGCTGAAAAAGGTTCATCCAAAAGCAACAGTTTGGGATCTAAGACCAGTGTGCGGATGAGGGCAGCACGCTGCCGCATACCACCGGATAACTGAGAAGGCTTTGCCTGGGCAAATTCCTCCAGTCCATAGGTCTTTAAGAGCTGTAGCGCCTTCGTTCGTGTCTCTTCTGTTATGCTTTTCTGTATTTCCAATCCTAACAATACATTGCTAAGAACTGTGCGCCACTCAAAAAGATGATCCTTTTGAAGCATATATCCGATGCGGGATTTTGCGGAGGCGATGGCTGTACCATTTAAGGCGATTGCCCCTTCTTTTGGGATTAGAAGTCCAGCTATGATGGAAAGAAGCGTAGATTTTCCGCAGCCGGAAGGCCCAACAATGGCGATGAATTCTCCGGGATTTACAGTGAAAGAAATATTTTCAAGAGCTTTGGTTTCCCCGCTTAGTTCGTGATACGAATAATTGATATCAGACAGTGTCAGAATTGGAATCATATTTACACACCTCCGATTTTTTTATATACTATTTTATGAATTTTGAGGAAGAATGTGAGATGTTCTAAGAGGAACATTGAAAGCTGAAAGGAATGCGAAAAGTTGGCAAATAAGAGAAATTATCAGAAAGAATTAGATGACCTGATTGCAAAATTGCAGGAAGAAGGAAAAGTACCAAAATTATTTCTCCATAGCTGTTGTGCGCCATGCAGCAGTTATGTGTTGGAATATTTATCCGAATATTTTGAAATCACCGTCTTTTATTATAATCCAAACATTTATCCGCCGGAGGAATATCATGAAAGAGCAGCGGAGCAGAAGCGGTTCATCGACCGGTTCCCTGCAAAGCATAGGATTTCTTATATAGAAGGGGAATATGACACCAAATGTTTCTATGATATGGCACGTGGACTGGAAAAAGTACCGGAAGGCGGAGAACGGTGTTTTAAATGCTATGAACTTCGTATGAGAGAGTCTGCGGTTTTAGCGAAAGAGGGTGGATTTGATTATTTTACCACCACACTTTCCATCAGCCCGCTGAAAAATGCGCAGAAAATAAACGAAATCGGAGAAAGATTAGAAGCTGAATATGGGGTAAAGCATTTGACTTCGGATTTTAAGAAGAAAAACGGTTATAAGCGTTCTACAGAGCTTTCTAAGGAATATGAATTGTACCGACAGAACTATTGCGGCTGTCTTTTTTCGAAAAATCAGCGGGAAAATGGTTGAAGTGGAAGATGAATTGTGGTAGTATTGACAAATCAAGATTTTGAACGCAAACTGCGTTCGTGAGGAAGTAGCAAAGCGGATTCTGAATGTCCGCTTTATACGGTAAAGTGAGGAATCGTTATGGCACAGTTATGGGGCGGTCGTTTCACAAAAGAAACAGACCAGCTGGTATATAACTTCAATGCATCCATTTCTTTTGACAAAAAATTCTACCGTCAGGATATGGAAGGAAGTATGGCTCATGTGAAAATGCTTGCAAAACAGGGCATTTTGACTGAGGATGAAAAAAATCAGATTTTAGCAGGACTGGAAGGCATCTTAGAGGATGTAGAAAGCGGAAAGCTTGAAATTAGTCATGCATATGAAGATATTCACAGCTTCGTGGAAGCGACATTAATCGACAGAATTGGCGAAGCGGGCAAAAAGCTTCACACAGGACGCAGCCGCAATGACCAGGTTGCGTTGGATATGAAACTCTACACAAGAGATGAAATTATCGAAATTGATGGTCTGGTATATGATCTTTTGACAACGATTTTAAAAATCATGGAAGAACATGTAGACACCATTATGCCGGGCTTCACACATTTGCAGAAAGCCCAGCCAATCACATTGGCACACCACATGGGTGCTTATTTTGAAATGTTCAAGCGAGACAGAGGCCGTCTCCATGACATTTATGAAAGAATGAACTACTGTCCACTGGGAAGCGGTGCTCTCGCAGGTACAACCTATCCGTTAGACCGTGAATATGTAGCAGAACTTTTAGAGTTTAAGGGTGCAACAGAGAACAGTATGGACTCTGTATCCGATAGAGATTATGTCATTGAGCTGCTTAGCGCATTATCTACAATCATGATGCATTTAAGCCGTTTCTCAGAAGAAATCATTATCTGGAATACTAATGAATATCAGTTTGTGGAAATCGATGATGCTTACTCTACAGGAAGCAGTATCATGCCACAGAAGAAAAATCCGGATATTGCAGAGCTTGTAAGAGGAAAGACAGGTCGTGTATACGGTGCTTTGATGTCAATGCTGACAACAATGAAGGGTATTCCGCTGGCATACAAC
>CAZYUZ010000129.1:0-6448 GCA_964650775.1 uncultured Lachnoclostridium sp.
TATTCGGAGAAAAAATATGTTCCGGAAACTGTTAATTTGTAAAAATAATAATGTGATTACATAGGCGTCTGTCAGAAAAGTTCGATGCCTTTTTTGATTGCTAAAAGATGTTTGGATTATAATTTTACAATGTATAATTTATGTAGATGAATGTAATGATGTTGAAAAAAATTAATAAAAACTATACAATGATAAAATATGATGTGTATTTTGGAGGATAAAATAAGAATGAATTCACCAATGGAGATTGCTAAAAATTATGTTGCAATAGGAAAAGCAAAAGCTAATTTGCCGATTGATAAAATGTTTTTACTTGCAGTAATTGCAGGGGCATTTATTGCATTTGGAGGTGTCGGTTCAGCAACGGCAGCAGTGGGAGTAACACCCGCATCACTAGGAAAATTAATTAGTGGATGTATCTTTCCAGGTGGTTTAACATTAGTACTTCTTGCAGGAAGTGAATTGTTTACCGGAAACTGTCTTTTAAGCATTCCTTTGCTTGAAAAAGAGATTACAGTAAAGCAATTGCTCAGAAACTGGATCATTGTTTATTTTGGAAATATGGTAGGTGGTATGTTAGTGGCAGCAGGTCTTGTTTATTCCGGTCAATATAACATGTTTGACGGAAATATGGCAGTATCTGTATTTTCTACAGCGGCGGCAAAATGTACACTTTCATTTTCAGATGCGTTTATCAAAGGAATTTTTTGCAATGTACTTGTTTGCCTTGCAGTTTGGGTAGCATTTTCTGCAAAAGATTCTGCAGGAAAAGTTATCAGTTTGTTTTTTCCGATTTTAATTTTTGTAGTATGCGGATTTGAACATTGTGTAGCAAATATGTATTATATCAGTGCCGGTTTGTTTGGGAAAAATATTTCATCTTATGTGACGGCAGCAATGAATGCAGGTATAAATTTAGATGTAATCACATGGAAAAACTTCTTTATAACCAATTTACTTCCAGTTACACTTGGAAATATTGTAGGTGGTGCAGTTTGTGTAGGTGGTTTTTATTGGTACATCTATTTGAAAAAACAATGATGTTTTTAGCCCTTTTTGATTGTATGGTTGTATTTGAATGTCAATGATTGATTTTTGATGACAGCTGTTATAAACTAAAAAGATAAAATCCTTTTTATTAAGGAGATGTATCAATGGATAATCAGGTTTACGGAATTGATCTTCATATTCACACCACAAGCTCAGATGGAACACGTACTGTAGATGAGACGATTCAGGATGCGCTCGATTTTGGGCTTACCCATATTGCAATTACAGATCACAATCAGTTTGCGATCAATGAACCGGTAAGCTACCAAGGACTTGAAATTATTCCTGGAGCAGAGTTTTCGACTTCTTACACCACTGATTCCGGCAGATTACTGGAAGTGCATGTAGTAGGGCTGTTTTTTGATGGCGTGCCGAAAGAACTTTGCTCAATTTTTAAAAAGATACCAATGCAGAGAAAGCAGTATCTGGATGCGATTATTAATAAATTGAATCATTTGGGGATTTCGATTTCTTACGAGGAATTGGTTAATACATTTCCGGATTCTAACCAGATTGGAAGAAGACATATTGCTGAAATTCTGGTTCATAAAAAATATGCGGAAAGTATCAATGATGGATTTGACCGTTTTATTGGGAATCGTTCTCCATATTGGGTGGATTCTACGAAATATATGAAATATATGCCTCTGAAGGTCTGCGTGGAAAAGATATGTGCAAACGGAGGCTTTCCGATTCTTGCGCATCCATATCATTATCATTGTACGGATGAGGAAGTTTTGAAACTTGTAAAAGAATTTAAAGAACTGGCAGGGGATTATCCGGCAGGAATCGAGGTATATTATTCTAAATACAATGATGAACGAAGAGAAGAACTTTTAAAGATTGCAGAAAAGAATGGATTAATCCCGAGTGCAGCCAGCGACAGACATTCTGATAAAGAATTTTTTGAACGTGGAGACGCAGCGTTATTGAATGCAATGAAGCAGGCTGTCAAAAAAGGAAAGAATATATAATGATACAGTTTGTTTGGAAAAAACAAAAATTGAAAATAACATGTAAGGAAGCAACCAAGATGGTAGTACCTTATATTAATAGACAGTTGTGTGATAAGGATTTGCGTAAATTTGTCTGTCATATTAAGGAATGCCATGATTGTAGAGAAGAACTGGAGACCTATTATATTGTTTATAAGGGTCTGATGCAGCTGGATGAGAAAGAAGAGCTTACGATGAATATCATAGAGGCATTAAATGAAGATTTTGCGATATCAGAACAACATCTGAAAAATATGTCTCTTTTTTACGTGATTTCGGAAGTGACGAAATGGCTGGTTAACATTTCGTGTTCGATTTTAATGATTGATATTTTAATAAAATTGATAATGGGAGTATTAAAATGAGTGAAAAGATTGTTCTCATTGATGGACATAGTATTATTAACCGAGCATTCTATGGTGTCCCGGATTTGACAAATAAAGATGGGCTTCATACGAATGGAATTTTTGGTTTCGTAAATATTTTATTTAAAATATTAGAAGAGGAAAAACCGGATTATCTGACGGTTGCATTTGACGTACATCATCCAACCTTTCGTCATGAAATGTTTGCAGAATATAAAGGAACCAGAAAGGGAATGCCACAGGAACTGCATGAGCAGGTGCCCGTATTAAAGGAACTTTTAACAGCCATGGGAATTAAAGTGATGGAATTGCCTGGCTATGAAGCGGATGATCTTCTGGGCACGGTTGCAAAACAAAGTGAAGCAAAGGGGATGGATGTTCTGGTAGTTTCCGGAGACCGTGATCTTCTTCAGATTGTAACTGATAATGTTCGCGTATGCATTCCAAAGACAAAACGTGGAACTACAGAATATGAAATGTATTATACAAAAGACGTACAGGAAAAGTATGGTCTTTTGCCATTACAGATTATTGAATTAAAAGCACTGATGGGAGACTCTTCTGACAATATTCCGGGAGTCCCGGGTATTGGAGAGAAGACTGCAACTGCAATTTTGCAGCAGTTTGATAATGTAGAAAATGCGCATGCGCACCTGAACGAAATCAAACCAAAACGTGCAAAAGAAAATTTAGAAGCGCATTACGATATGGCAATCATGAGCAAAAAACTTGCAACCATCGAAACAAATGCGCCATATGAATATGACTGGGAAAGTGCCCGTACAGGCAATATATTTACAAAGGAAGCATATGAGCTTTGTCAGAAGCTGGAATTAAAGAAACTGATGGCAAAATTTGATTTATCAGAAATGCCTCAGGAAGAAGCTATAAAAACAGTGACAATTTCTGATTTAATGGAAGCGGAAGATATTTTTTCAAAGGCGGAAGCTGCAGAACTGACTGCAGCTGCGTTGAAAATGACGGATGGTACATTAAATGCGGTAGATATTGTATTTGATGGTAACATTTATGAAGTTGTCTGTGAAGGCTTCATGACCGAAGGGTATTTGAAAGATAAAGCAGAACGCTTGCTTTCAAATGGAAACTGTATAGCAGTTTCCGGCTTGAAGGAGATGTTAAAAGTTCTGCATATAGAAGAGCGAACAGGGCTTTATGATCTTGATATTGCCAATTATCTGATCAATCCGGTGGTTTCTGTAAAGCCGGGTGAAATTGATGTGCTGACAGTATGGAAAGAATTTCCAGATGCAAAGAAACGTCTGGAAGAACTTGGTATGTGGCAGCTTTACACAGAGATGGAAATGCCGCTTGTATTTACGCTTGCAGCTATGGAAATTGCTGGCGTGAAGATGAACGCAGAGGCGTTAAAAGAGTATGGCAATGCACTGGCAGTCAAAATCGCAGAATTGGAAGAACGCATTTATGAACAGGCTGGAGAAAAGTTTAATATCAATTCTCCAAAACAGCTCGGCGTGATCCTTTTTGAAAAAATGCAGCTGCCAGGAAGTAAAAAGACAAAAACCGGCTATTCCACAAGTGCGGATGTATTGGAAAAGCTTGCACCGGAACAGCCGATTATCAGAGATATTTTAGAATACCGTACACTTGCGAAGTTAAAATCTACTTATGCGGATGGGCTGTTGACATGCCTTGATGAGGATGGAAGAGTCAGAAGTACCTTTCAGCAGACTGTGACTGCTACGGGCAGACTTAGCAGTACAGAACCAAACTTACAAAATATACCGATCCGTATGGAGCTTGGACGTCTCATTCGTAAGGTATTTGTGCCACAGGATGGATATGTTTTCGTGGATGCGGATTATTCTCAGATTGAACTTCGACTGCTTGCACATATGTCAGGTGATGAAGTGTTAATTAACGCCTATAATGAAGCACAGGATATTCATAGACTGACTGCTTCACAGGTATTCCATATTCCATTTGAAGAAGTAACAGATTTGCAGAGAAGAAATGCAAAGGCAGTAAACTTCGGAATTGTTTATGGAATCAGTTCTTATGGACTTAGTGAAGACTTAAGTATCAGTCCAAAGGAAGCAAAGAAATATATTGATCACTATTTTGAAACCTATCCAAAGATTAAAGAATTTCTGGATGGAACGGTTGCAAAAGCCAAGGAAGAAGGCTGTGTGCGTACACTTTACAATCGAAGAAGACCTGTACCGGAACTCGCATCTTCCAATTTTATGCAGAGAGCTTTTGGTGAGCGAATCGCGATGAACTCTCCATTACAGGGGACAGCAGCCGATATCATGAAAATTGCTATGATTCGTGTGGATAGACGACTTCGTGGTATGAAGTCTCGAATCTTACTTCAGGTGCATGACGAACTTTTAATTGAAACAGCACCGGAAGAGTTAGAAGCAGTGAAACAAATTTTACAGGAAGAAATGACAGGGGCGGCAGATTTATCAGTGAAACTGGAAATCGACGTTCATGATGGAGAAAACTGGTACGAGGCAAAATAGCCAAATTGAGGTGTGCAAATGAAGGTTATTGGGATTACAGGCGGTGTAGGTGCCGGAAAAAGTGAAATTTTAAAATATTTAAAAGAAAAACATGGCGCGGTTGTCATTGAAGCTGACAAAGTTGGACATTTACTGATGGAACCAGGCGGAGCCTGCTACTACAGTATTGTTGAGAAGTTTGGCAGCAGCATCTTAAATGGAGATCAGACAATTAACCGTGGAAAATTAGGAAAAATTGTTTTTGCAGATGAAGCACTTCTTGGGGAGTTAAATAAGATCATTCATCCGAGAGTAAAGAGCCATATTGTGTCTGAAATTGCCAAGGAAAGAGCATATCACAGAACCAAATATTTTGTGGTAGAAGCAGCACTTTTAATCGAAGATCATTATGATGTCATTTGCGATGAAATGTGGTATATTCATACAGATGCAGATGTGCGTGCAAAACGTTTGAAAGAAGCTAGGGGATATGACGACGAAAAAATTGCGTCAATCTGTGCAAATCAGAAGTCTCCGGAAGAATTTAGAAGTGCCTGTCAGGTAGTCATTGATAACAGCGGTGATTTGGCTGGTACACAGAAGCAAATTGATGAACAGTTAGGAAGATAATATGAATTTATGCAGCATCGCCAGCGGAAGCAGCGGAAACTGTATTTACACAGGAACAGACAACACAGGGATTTTAATTGATGCAGGGATCAGTGCGAAAAGAATTGAGCAGGGGCTTGCATCTGTTGACAGAAATATTAAAGAGATTAAAGGGATTTTTGTATCTCATGAGCATTCAGATCACATTAAAGGAATTGGAGTGCTGGCAAGAAAACATCATATTCCAATTTATGGAACGAAAGGAACCATTGAAGCAATCAAGCATTCTTCTTGTCTTGGCGAAATTGATACGGATTTATATCATATCATTCGTGCAGACGAAGAGGTGCAGATTGATGACCTGACAGTGAAACCATTTCGCATTTCTCATGATGCGGCAGAACCAGTGGCTTACCGAATGGAATGTGGTTCGAAATCTGCAGCGATTGCGACCGACCTTGGATTTTATAATCAGGAGATTGTGAACAAACTGCAGAACCTTGATGTATTATTATTGGAATCAAATCACGACATACATATGTTGCAGGTAGGAATTTATCCTTATCCACTGAAACAGCGTATTTTAAGTGACAGAGGTCATTTGTCTAATGAATCAGCAGGGAAATTGTTATGTCATTTGCTGCATGATGATTTAAAAGCAGTATTTTTGGGTCATTTGAGCAAGGACAATAATTATGAAGAGCTTGCTTATGAAACCGTAAAACTGGAAATTGCATTAGGCAGTGAAAAGTACCAGCCGGATGACTTTTTGATTGAAGTGGCGAAAAGAGATTCAGTCTCAAGAATGATGGAGTTTTAATTATATCCAGGCAAAAGGAGAAAAAGATTATGAAAAAAGCGATTATTACAGTAGTAGGTAAAGATACCGTAGGTATCATTGCCAAGGTGTGTGTTTACCTTGCAGAAAACAATGTAAATATTT
>CAZYUZ010000130.1:0-6393 GCA_964650775.1 uncultured Lachnoclostridium sp.
CATCAGGTCAAAAAGCTGGAATGCGGACAAATATAAAACGCTATGTCCCTTGTCCAGAATTTCCTTTGCAATACAGTTGGAAAGAAAAGTCTTTCCAATACCTACAGTACCACATAATAATATGTTTTCAAAGGTTTTGTCAAAATTTTCTGTAAATTTTTTGCAGGTTTCGATAGCTACCTGCATTTTTTCTATGTTTTCAGCATCGTAATATTTATAGGAAAGAGTAGAAAAATTCTCTTCTTTTAAGATTTCCCGTAAATTAGACTGCTGATACATTTCATCAATAATGCGCTGTTGAAAACAGTGACATTTTGCGTTTTTGATGTAACCGTTATCCTGACAGTCAGGACAGCGGTACTGAAGCTTAAGTGTTTCCGGTGCGATTCGGCAGCATTTTAACAAAGCTTCTTTTTCCATGCGAAGGTCAGACAGCTTCTGGCGGTATTCTGCAAAACTCATCATTCCTTCCTCTGTAAAGGAAGCAGCAAATTTTTGGGCAAGATCGGAAATCTGTTCATCAATTTCCTTGATTTCCGGGAATCGATCATAGATATCTTGTGTACGAGCATTCAAAGCCTGCATATTTTCAATGCGCTGATTGTCGTATTCCCGCATAATAGAATCATATTGTGCTGATGAGAGATTCACGGTACAGTTTCCTCCTACTGGTTAATAAATAATTTTTTCTCAAGCTCCTCAAAATCGTAAGTATGCTCTTCAAATTGGCGGAATTTGGAGTAGGCGGACTTGTCTTGTTTGGGCTGAGGCTTTGCGGCAGCTTTCGATTTGTGCTCCGCAGTCAGTTTTTCTACATCGGAAAGGTGGCGCACACCGGCGGCCCTCCATGATTTTAAGATTCCGTCTACATATTCAAAACTTGGCTTGTGAATCTGCATGATCGTGCGCTTACAAGCCTCTAAGATCATATCAATGGTAAATCCGTATTCCTTCATCCAGCGGTCAACATATGAGGTTTCCTCTGGAAGTGGATCGTGGTTGTTGATGCCAAGTGCTTTTAATACATCATAGCATTCTTTGGCGTATGGTTTGGAATCAAACTTCGCTTCTTCCACAGTCTGAATCCCTTTTTTATGCCATTCCATAGCAACAGCTTCCATGTAACGGAAGCTTTTCTTGTTTTTTGATACGCTGTACTGTACGAGATATTCGATCAGATCTGTCGAAAAATGCAGCTGTTCATAAAAATAGAGCAATGTTTCGATGTCTGTACGTGTCAGCTGTTTCTGCAGATAGGCTTCGCAGGCTACTAAGAGCAGGCGGATTTCTTCCTGGTCTTTGAGTTTTTTCATTTCTGCGGCAGAGTAGGAATGCTTTTCCGGTACAGTTACCGGAGCCGGAATTTCTGCAGTTGCTTCCATAATTTCTTCTATAGATAATAAAGATTTGCTTTCCCAATATTTTAAAGCTCGCTTGATGTCGTTTTCCGTGCACTGGAAAAGGTCTGCAAGTGACGAAACGGAAAAGCTTTTGTCGCTCTTGACACAATAAAGAAGGTAAAGATAAATCTTTACATAGTCCCCGTTTGCTGCCACCAGGTAATTTTCAATAAAGTCATCCGGCACGCAGGTGACCGGGTTGTATCTGATTTTTGTGATCTTAAATTCTGCCATCATGCTTCCCCCTAGCTTTAAGCATTGCAATTATAGCACATTCAAAATCGCTTTGGAATAACTAGTTTGTCCACGATTTCCACAAAATTATCCACATATCAACAGGGATAATTTTCCCCGTTAAGATGTGGATATTGTGGATAATTATGTATTTAACAGGTTTTCCCCGATGTTTACAACGTCTCCAGCGCCCATAGTTATCAACAGGTCTCCGTGGATACAGTGTGATTTTAAAAATTCTTCAATTTCGGCAAAAGTCGGGAAATAATGACAATCTGCGCCAAGTTTTTTGATTTCTTCACAAAGAAGTGCGGAACTCATACCTAAAGTATCTGTTTCACGGGCAGCGTAAATGTCTGCCAGAACAATATGGTCTGCCAAAGCCAGACTTATTGCGAATTCATTAAAGAATGCTTTGGTACGTGTATAAGTATGCGGCTGGAAAACACACCAGACTTCTCTGTGAGGGTAATTTTTGGCAGCCTGCATGGTAGCGCGGATTTCTGTCGGATGATGTGCATAATCATCAACGATTGTCACGCCATTCAAAGTGCCTTTGTACTGGAAGCGTCGGTTGGTACCGCGAAAGCCGGATAAACCTGCCTGAATACATTCCATAGAAATACCGAGTTTACGGGATGCTGCGATCACTGCCAGTGCGTTGGATACATTGTGTTGTCCAGGAACACTTAAAACAATGTGCCCGAGATTTACACTGTGATGCATAACATCAAATTCTCCATAGCCCTGTTCGTTGAAAGATATATTTTCTGCATGATAGGTACAGGACGAATCCATACCGTAAGTAATTACGTTGCATTCCAGACCATCGGTCACCTTTTCGTAATCTTTAATTTCCTTATTAATAATGAGAACACCATCGCTTGGAAGTCTTTTTGCAAACAGTTTGAAAGAGTTCATAATATCGTCCAAATCTTTGAAAAAGTCCATATGATCTTCTTCAATATTTAAAATAATGCTCATTGTCGGATAGAAGGACAAAAAGCTGTTGGTGTATTCGCAGGCTTCCGTGATGAAGGTTTCGGATTTGCCCACACGGATGTTTCCGCCGATTGCTTCCAAAATACCGCCGACAGAGATGGTTGGGTCGGTGTCTGCTGCAAGAAGTACGGATGAGAACATGGAAGTAGTTGTAGTTTTTCCGTGAGTACCGGAAACTGCGATAGAAGTCTTATAGTTTTTCATGATCTGACCAAGCAGTTCCGCACGGGATAACATTGGAAGGTTTAATTCCACGCAGCGAGCAAACTCCGGATTGTCAGGATGGATCGCTGCAGTATATACAACACAGTCGTAAGTGTCAGAAATATTTTCTGCGCACTGACCATAGAATACTTTGGCACCCCGCTCTTCTAACTGTTTTGTCAAAGCAGAAGGTTTGGAGTCAGAGCCAGAGATAGAAAATCCTGCTCCTAAGAGGATTTCTGCAAGACCGCTCATGCTGATGCCGCCGATACCGATAAAATGAATGTGTTCGGGTTTGTTAAAATCTATTTTGTACATAAAAGTCCACCTTTCATGAAAATTTTCACATTTTATTATACGCTGAATTGCGTAGTTTTTCAAACCTATAATAGGATATAGTGAAATCTTATGGTAAATGTGATGTATGTACAGATAAAACTGAGATAAAATTTGTTCACTTTGCGCAAAAATGTGTTATAATAAATTATTAAAAATTGAGAAGCAAAAGACGTGACAAAAGTTTCAGGAACAACTAGAGAGGTGATCGCGTGATAAAAAAAGAAATGATAGCAATGCTTCTGGCTGGTGGTCAGGGCAGTCGTCTTGGTGTACTGACAGCAAAGGTAGCCAAACCAGCAATCGCTTTTGGTGCAAAATACCGCATCATCGATTTCCCTTTAAGCAACTGTATTAATTCGGGAATCGATACTGTAGGTGTGCTGACACAGTACCAGCCGCTTCGATTAAATACACACATTGGTATCGGGATGCCTTGGGATCTCGACAGAAATAACGGTGGAGTCACAGTTCTTCCGCCATATGAAAAAAGCAGCAACAGTGAATGGTATACAGGAACAGCCAATGCCATTTACCAGAATATTGACTACATTGATACATACAATCCTGAGTATGTTCTGATTCTCTCCGGAGACCATATTTACAAAATGGATTACGAACTGATGCTCGACTTCCACAAGGAGAATGGTGCGGACGTAACGATTGCGGCAATGCCTGTTCCAATGGAAGAAGCGAGCCGTTTTGGAATTGTGATTGCCGATGACAATAGCAGAATCACAGAGTTCGAAGAAAAGCCGGAAAATCCACGAAGCAATTTAGCTTCTATGGGAATCTACATTTTTAGCTGGCCGGTCCTTCGTCAGGCGCTCATTGATAAGAGAGAACAGCCGGGGTGTGACTTTGGAAAGCACATCATTCCATATTGCTTTGAAAATGGAAATCCAATGTATGCTTATGAATTTAACGGCTACTGGAAAGATGTTGGTACACTTGGCTCTTACTGGGAAGCCAACATGGAACTTATTGACATTATCCCGGAATTTAATTTATATGAAGAATTCTGGAAAATCTATACAAAGAGTGATGCCATTGCACCGGAATACATTTCCGCAGAAGCAAAGGTTACACGAAGCCTGATCAGTGGTGCGTCTACCATCTGTGGAGAAGTTAGCGGTTCTGTCATTGGTTCCGGAGTTACCATTGAAGAAGGTGCCATCGTACGTGATTCGATCATCATGAAGGGTACGACGATTGGAAAGGGTGCGGTCATCGACAGAGCGATCATCGCAGAAGATGTAGAAGTTGGTGAAGGTGTTGTGATGGGTATCGGCGAAGACGTTCCAAATCAGCTCCAGCCAAAAATCTATTCTTTCGGTCTTGTGACCATTGGAGAAGATTCTTATATCCCGCCGAATGTAAAGATTGGCAAAAATACAGCCATTTCAGGAAATACTACACCGGAGGATTATCCGGACGGAATCCTGGAAAGCGGTAAATCTATTATTAAGGCAGGTGACAGAGTATGAGAGCAGTCGGTATCGTTTTAGCAGGTGGAAATAACCACCGTATGAGAGAACTGTCTAACAAGCGCGCAGTAGCTGCCATGCCTTTTGCGGGAAGCTACAGAAGCATCGATTTCGTTCTCAGTAACATGTCAAACTCCAAGGTAAACAGAGTGGCGGTTTTGACGCAGTATAACTCTCGTTCGTTAAATGAACATTTAAGTTCTTCCAAATGGTGGGATTTCGGGCGAAAGCAGGGAGGTCTGTATGTATTTGCACCGACCATTACTGCGGAAAACAACTCCTGGTATCGTGGGACTGCAGACTCTATTTACCAGAATCTTGACTGGTTAAGAGAATGTCACGAACCGTATGTAGTCATTGCATCCGGTGATGGCATTTACAAGATGGATTATAATAAGGTTCTGGAATACCATATTGAAAAGAAAGCGGACATTACTGTGGTCTGCAAGGATGTGCCGGAGGATACGGACATCAGCCGTTTTGGTGTCGTAACTATGGATGACGACAACCGCATCATCAATATGGAAGAAAAACCGATGATGTCAGATTCCAGATGCGTTTCCTGCGGAATTTATGTGATTCGCAGAAGACAGTTGATTGAACTCATTGAAAAGAGTGCAAAAGAAGGTCAGTACAATTTTGTAACAGACATTCTGATCAGATATAAAAATGTAAAACGAATTTACGGTTATAAAATGGAGACTTACTGGAACAATATTGCTTCCGTAGAGTCTTACTATCAGGCAAACATGGATTTCTTAAAACCGGATATCAGAAAACATTTCTTAAAAGACTATCCGGAGATTTATTCCAAGGTGCTTGACTTACCGCCGGCAAAATACAATCCGGGTTCTGTAGTTAGAAACGCGCTTATTGGAAGCGGTTCTATTATAAATGGTACAGTGGAAAATTCACTGCTGTTCAAAAAGGTTTTCATAGGCAACAACTGTGTTGTGAAAAACTCTATCATCATGAATGATGTATATTTAGGGGATAATACCTATATTGAAAATTGTGTGGTAGAGAGCAATACAACGATTCGCGCAAATACAGTATATAAAGGGGAGGGCGAAATCAGGGTTGTTATGGAAAACAGCGAAAGGTACCATATTTAAGCTTTAGGGGGAAAGATAGTATATGCAGATTACGGATGTAAGAGTACGTAAAGTCGTAGCGAAAGAGGGAAAGTTAAAGGCAGTTGTTTCGATTACAATTGACGACGAATTTGTAGTACATGACATTAAGGTCATTGAAGGGGAAAAGGGTCTGTTTATTGCAATGCCGAGCAGAAAGGCAGCAGATGGAGAATATCGGGACACTGCACATCCAATCAATTCAGCAACAAGGGAAAGAATGCAGAAGTTGATTTTGGAAAAATATGAAGCAGCGATGCTGGAAGCTGCGGAGGAGTAATCCACGAAACACATTTGGGGAACCATCAGGTTCCCCTTTTCTTTTGGCAAGTTATTATTGAAGCATGCCTTGAAAAGTAAAAAGTAAATCGCTATACTGTTAGTGTGAAAAATTAAGAGAAGAGAGTAGGAAAATTATGTACATTATCGCAGGACTGGGAAATCCTACAAAGCAGTATGAGAATACAAGACATAATGCAGGATTTTGTGTAATAGATTATTTATCAGAAAAGTATAACATCCCTGTAAAGCAGGCTGGTTACAAAGCATTGTACGGCAGCGGATACATTGAAGGGCAGAAGGTGATCTTATTAAAAC
>CAZYUZ010000131.1:0-6342 GCA_964650775.1 uncultured Lachnoclostridium sp.
TTATTTTGCTGCTTTCGCACGATCTTTTTCAATTAAGATTTTCAGAGCTTCGATCCCAACGATAATTGCAGTAGAGGTATCTTCGCTCATATTCTGGTCCAATCCTGCCGCTTCTCTTTCCTGATTCCATACAACATGGAAATTCGAACCGCAACGACATTTCAATGCATCTGCAACTACAAACAATGCGGCAGATTCCATTTCGCTCGCCTTTACGCCAAGACGTTTCCAGGCTTCCCACTTCTGAAGAAGTTCATAGGAAACCGGCATTCTGTTTGGTGAATGCTGCCCATAGAAAGAATCCTTACACTGAACAACACCTACATGATATCTCTTTTCCAGTTTTTCTGCTGCTTCAACCAACGCGTTCAGAACCTCATAATTGGCTACCGCCGGATATTCAATAGGTGCATATTCCATACTGGTATGTTCAAAACGAATCGCACCGGAAGCAATGACCACATCCCCCGACTGCACATCCAGATCAATTCCTCCGCAGGTTCCTACGCGGATAAAGGTATCCGCTCCAATATTATGAAGCTCTTCCATGGCAATGGATGCCGATGGTCCGCCAATCCCTGTAGAGCATACACTGACCTTTTCTCCCAGAAGCGTACCTGTATAAACGGTATATTCACGATTCTGGGCTACCAGCACCGGATTGTCAAAATGCTTTGCAATGAAAGCACATCTTCCCGGATCTCCCGGCAAAAGACAATAACGACCCACATCACCTTCCACACAATGAATATGATACTGTTTTTCTAATTCCTGCATCACATGCACCTCCTATTAAAATCCTAACATCTGTACTACAAAAACTGCAGCTGCAGCTCCTACTGCTACTGTTAACAATCCCTTTTTAAAATATGCCAAAATAACCGCTATGGCACATCCTGCAACCGCACTCGGATAAGTTCCCGTACTTGTAAAAATCGCCGGGAATGTCATGGCTGATAACACGGCATATGGGACATAATATAAGAACGACTTCACTCTGACATTCGTTATCTTTTTTCTAAAAATGACCATCGGGAGTACTCGCACGAGATAGGTAACAAGTGCCATCACGACGATTCCCGCGATAATATATCCTGTACTCATCATTCACCCTCGCTTTCTTCCACTGGGAACAGCCATGCTGCGATCACACAGACAATAATCGTAATTAAAATAATCGTCCAGCCGCTGGATAAATTTTTAATGACAGGAAGATACTTGCATGCCACACTTGCTGCGATTGCGAGCACAACTGCAAAGAGTACATTTTTGTGTTCTCTTGCTGGCGGCACAATAACCGCAATGAACATCCCATATAAAGCGATGCCAAGCGCATTTGACAAAGCCGGAGGCATGAAAGAGGTTGCTACCGCGCCTACCAGCGTACCGCTTGTCCAGCCAAGGACCGGAGTAATGATCAGCCCCGCCATATAGGCAGTTGTCAGTTCATGGTCTCTTTGCATGGAAACTGCAAAGATTTCATCTGTAATCCCAAAGGATACTGCCAGACGTTCTTTCATCGTCATTTTCTGTTCTACTTTCTGCGATACTGAAATAGACATCAAAAAATATCGAATGTTAATGATCAGTGTTGTCAGACCAATTTCTACCAATGCCCCCTGCGCCGCAATCAGATTCATTCCGGCAAACTGACCTGCACTCGTCAGATTTGTCAAAGAAATGACTACTGCTGCCCAAATTGGCACACCGGATAATACAGCTGTCAGACCAAATGCCATGGATACCGAAAAATATCCAAGACAGATCGGAAGTCCGTCACGGATTCCCTCTAAAAATTCCTGCTTTTTCATAGGTGATGTTTTCCTCTTTTTTCTAGCAAAATACAGGCTACAAGGAATCCCTGCAGCCTGTTGTTTTTTACTTATTTTGTGTTCTTTGATGGAATAACAAAGATAAATAATAAGGAACTAATCAATAACATATATGGATATGTCAGATTTGGTAAAATCTGGAATGCACTGACTTCATATCCTAACTCCACTGCTGTAGAAACTGCTACCAGCATCTGCGCACCATAAGGGATAACGCCCTGGAAAATACAAGAGAATGTATCCAGGATGGATGCTGCTCTTTTGGATGAAATACCGTAGTTTTCGGACATTTCTTTTGCAATTGGGTTTGCCATAACAATCGCTACTGTATTGTTTGCTGTTGCAATATCCATCGCACCAACTAAGAGACCCATGCCGAGTTCTCCACCTTTTTTACCTTTGAAGATACGTTTAATTAAATCAAGAAGAGCTTCAAATCCGCCATATTCTGCAATCAGCGCGCAGATTGCAGATACTAAAATTGCAACCATGGTTGTTTCAAACATACCAGCTGCACCAGATCCCATATTTGCTAAAAGATCTGTTGCTGCAGTCGCACCTGTTGCCAACATAATTACGGAACCGGTTACGATACCGATCAAAAGAACAACAAATACATTGATACCAATGATACCACCAACTAATACGAGCACATAAGGAACAATCTGGATTAAGTTATATTCCCCACCAACGCCTGCGCCTACTTCTAAGCCAAAGGACTGTACAAACAAAATCACAAGTGTTGCCACAGCTGCCGGAAGTGCAATCCAGAAGTTTTCACGGAATTTGTCTTTCATGGCACAGCCTTGTCCATTACAAGCAGCGATGGTTGTATCAGAAATGAATGATAAGTTATCACCAAACATCGCTCCACCAACAACAGCACCAATGCAAAGAGGCATTCCAAATCCTGTACTACTTGCCAATGCAACTGCGATTGGTGTGATCAGCGTAATGGTTCCTACGGATGTTCCCATTGCCACTGAAACAAATGCACTCACCACAAAAAGAACCAACACAGAAAATTTTGCAGGAATGATGGAAAGCATGAAGTATGCAACACTTTCCGCGCTGCTTCTTCCAACAACGCCTACAAAGATACCTGCTGCCATAAAGATCAGGATCATTGTGATAATGTTTTTATCACCTACACCTTTTCCCATAAGCTCCAGCTTATCATCAAAGCTTAATTTGGGATTCTGTAAGCATGCGACCAACAATGCTACAAGAAATGCTACGACAATCGGAATGTTATAAAAGCCCATTGGAATTTTCATTACATATTCAAAAATAATTCCAAGACCAAGATACAACACTAAAAACACGCCGATTGGCAAAAGTGCTTTAAAATTTTTTGTTTTCATTTGTCTAATCTTCTCCTAAAAATATAATTTTTCACAAACAAAATTTTGTCGAACATTCAAAGTCCAACAGATATGTATTATACCACAAAAAAGAGGGTATTTCTACCCTCTTTGAAAATTCTACCCTCTTTCGAAGCCGATCAGCAAACCGCCTTTTTCCGCATAAAAACTACAAAGACCTGATGTTTTTTCAACACGGACATTCGCATCTGCAAATTCAGCTTTGATTGCATCTTTTAAGGCATTGGCTGCGCCTTCGTTAAAGCACTGGTCAATCACTACTGTACCACCGGCATAACCTTTTGCTTTCATATTTTTAAACACTGTAGCAATTGCTTTCTTTTCGCCACGGCATTTGTCTGTTGGATGAAGACCATCTTTTACATCACCTACGACACGGATACCCACAACGTTGCAAAGAGCTGCAACTGCATGGCTTGTACGTCCATTATTTGCAAGATTCTTCAAAGACTCCAGACAGAATAACAGGCAGCTTCTCTTTTCCTTATATTCTGTCACTTCTTTGCAAACTGTATCAAAATCTTTTCCTTCTAATACAAGATCTCTGATTTTTTCAACCAGAAGTTTTGGTTCCGGACCAGCAGAGTAGGAATCAAGTACAAATACTTTCTTTCCAGGATTTTCTTCTTCGTACTGCGCCTTTGCAGTCATCGCTGCGTTATAGCTTCCCGATAAAGTACTGATAATCGTTACACAATAGACTTCGTCAGCATCTCCAAATACATCCAGCCAATCACCTACGCCCGGGCAGGCACTTCCTGATTTTCCTTTATATTTTAAAAGATATTCTACCATTTCAAGCACATCTAAAGATGCATCGTCTACAAACTCTCTGTCTGCTGTTCTGATTGTCAGCGGAGCGCTGGAAAAATCCACTCCATCCAGAGTATACATATTCGCAGATGAATCTGCTACAATTTTTACTTTCATTTTTAACCCCTTTTATCTCGTACACATAAAGTTTCTATTACTTTTCTACATAGTTTTAAAAACTACATGCTTCTATTATATCTGACGTTCGCCATTTCGTCAACGGTGACATCTAAGATTCGACAAAGAATCGGTATAAATTTGAGATTTTACAGGCAAATTCTTTCACTTCTTCTTACTATTACTAGTCATTTTGACTTGGCAAAATATTTATTTAGTTGTATAATAGTCGCAATATTTCGTTTTAACGCATTAAAGCGGCAAACAAAGGAGAATGAAAAAATGTTTCAGGATATGATGAATACGATTGGATTTGTAGAAAATTACGACGCCGAAGTGGCAGCTGCAATGAACGCTGAGTTACAGAGACAGCGTGACAACATTGAGCTGATCGCTTCTGAAAATATTGTAAGCCCGGCTGTTATGGCAGCAATGGGTAGTGTTTTAACCAACAAATACGCGGAAGGTTATCCAGGACACCGTTACTACGGCGGATGCCAGCACGTTGACGTTATAGAACAGATTGCTATCGACCGTGCATGCAAGCTTTTTGGTGCAAAATACGCAAATGTGCAGCCACATTCCGGCGCACAGGCAAACTTAGCAGCTTACTTTGCAATTCTTGAACTTGGCGATACAGTCATGGGTATGGACTTATCTCAGGGTGGACATTTAACACACGGAAGCCCGGCAAATATGAGTGGTAAAAACTATAAGTTTGTTTCTTACGGTGTTAATGCAGATGGTTTCCTTGATTATGATGCTTTAGAAGCGAAAGTTGCGGAAGTACAGCCAAAGCTTCTTGTTGCAGGCGCTTCTGCTTACTGCCGCGCATTAGACTTTGAACGTCTTGCAGACATCGCACATAGCAATGGTGCAATGCTTATGGTAGATATGGCTCATATCGCTGGTCTCGTAGCGGGTGGTGCACATATGAACCCGGTTCCATATGCTGATGTCGTTACTACAACAACTCACAAGACACTTCGCGGACCTCGTGGCGGTTTAATCCTCACAAACAGCGAAGAACTTATTAAGAAAATCAACAAGGCAATCTTTCCAGGTACACAGGGTGGTCCATTAGAACATATCATCGCAGCAAAAGCTGTTTGCTTTGGCGAAGCTTTAAAACCAGAATACAAAGAATATGCTCAGAATGTTGTAAAGAATGCAGCTGCTTTAGCGGCGCGTTTAATGGAACGCGGTGTGAAAATTGTCAGTGGTGGCACAGACAACCACTTAATGTTAGTTGATTTAACCGATTCAGAAGTAACCGGAAAACAGTTAGAACATAACCTTGACGAAGTACACATTACAGCCAATAAAAACACTGTTCCTGGCGAAAAACGCAGTCCATTTGTGACAAGCGGTGTCCGCTTAGGTACTCCTTCTGTAACTACTCGCGGATTCGGCGAAGAAGAAATGATAATCATTGCAGATTGCATCGCTGATTGTATTTTCGACTTTGAAAATAAGAAGGAAGAAGTCGCAGCACGCGTGCTTGAACTGACAAAGAAATTTCCATTGTATGAATAAAGGATAGACGTAAAAATGGCGCTCCGCCGGAGCGCCATAATTTATTTTGTATTCTCTTTTACTTCCTGACGTGTCAATGCACGATGCAGCGCCATCTCTGCTCTCTGTACATTGATGTTAGGGTCTTTCATTGCCAGTCGGCGTTCCGCACGAATCTGCGCCTCTTTCGCACGCTTTTCATCGATTTCCTCCGGCCATTCCACGACTTCTGCAAGAATTGTAATCTCTTCCTGCAAAATCTGAATAAATCCGGAATGCAACGCAGCTTCTTTCTTAGAATCTTCCGACTCCGTAATCGTCATAACACCCGGCTCAATAATATAAGTCATCGGAACGTGGTTCTTATAAATACCAATCTGTCCCTCTGTCGTATTGAGCTCCAGCATAATCGCTTCTCCTTCATAGAATGTTCTATCAGGAGAAATAATTCTTAATTTAAATGCGTTTGTCTCTGCCATATCTGCTCACCTCTTATTTTTTCACGCGAGCTAATACGTCATCAATACTTCCTGCATTTAAGAAATGACCTTCCGGAATACTGTCGTGTTTGCCTTCCAGGATTTCCTTGAAGCCCTGAATTGTTTCTTCCAGTGGAACATAACGTCCTTCCAGACCTGTAAACTGTCCTGCTACGAAGAATGGCTGAGATAAGAATCTCT